>JAKAGJ010000021.1 GCA_021815655.1 Deltaproteobacteria bacterium
TCGCTAACCCCCGAGACCACCAGGAGCGATTGCTTGCTCTCCACCAGGGGCAGGTTCAGCCGCGCGGCGGCGGCGTGGTAGGCGGTGACGCCGGGCACGGTCTGCACCTTGGCCGCCGGGGCCATCTCCTTGAGGGTGCGCAGCAGGTAGGCGTAGGTGCTGTAGGTCAGGGGGTCGCCGATGGTGACAAAGGCGGCGTCGCGGCCCGAGTCCAACACCTTAAGCACTTGGCGGGCGTTATCCCGCCAGGCGGCCCGCAGCACGTCCTCATCCTCGGTCATGGGGAAGCCCAGTTTTTGTATTTCAGTCTGGGGCGGCAGGTGCCGAGCCACCACGTTCAGGGCCAGGCTATAGTCGTTCTTGGTGGAGCCGGCGGCAAAAACCACCGGCACGGCCTTGAGCACTTCCAGGGCCTTGAGGGTGATGAGCTGGGGGTCGCCGGGACCCACGCCCAGTCCATGGAGGGTGCCTTGCTTGATAGCCATTGGGATTTAGACCTCCCCGCACAGTTCGGCCAGGGCGTTTATGACGCTGGCCGCCACCGCCGAGCCGCCCTTGCGCCCCACGGCGGTAATGAATGGCTGGCTGGTGGCGGCCAGAGCCGCCTTGGCCTCGGCGGCATTGACAAAGCCCACCGGCAGCCCCACCACCAGGGCCGGCTGGGCCTGGCCCGCCCGCACATGCTGGAGCAATCTATACAGGGCCGTGGGAGCGTTGCCCACCACGTAGATGGCGCCCTCCAACTCTGGCAGGGCCAGGTCCACGGCGGCCAGGGCGCGGGTGGTGCCCCGCTCGACGGCCAGCCGGGCCACCTGGGGGTCGTCCATCAGACAGCGCACTCGCGCGCCAAAAGGCGCCAGCCTTCTTTGCGAAATGCCGGCCTGGGCCATGCGCGTGTCGGTGAAGACGGTCGCGCCGGCCTTGAGGGCCGCCAGGCCACTGGCGATGGCCTGGGGATGCATGCGCACGCTCTCCACCCAGTCGAAGTCGGCGGTGGTGTGGATCATGCGTCGGATGATGCGCCAGGCCTGGGGCGGCCAGGCATGGGGCGGAGCCTCGGCCTCGATGATTCCCCAACTCAGGCGCTCGATCTCCTGGGGAGGCAGGTTCCAGTCAGTCATGAGGTTATCCTTGTGGCGTTGGTGCGGCAGCACTCCACCAGGGCCGGGGCCAGGGCGGGGTTGCTGCCGAAGTGTAGATGCACGTAGCTGGCCAGAACATTGCCGCGCAGATAGCCCCGGCAGTCCGGCTCGGGGCCGCGGCGGCCGGTGGCTTGATAGACGTCCTGGTCGGTGGCGGGGTCAGGCTCCTGGCCGCTGATCTCGGAGTAGTGGAACTCGTGGCCCCGCGCTTGCGCGCCGGCCGGCCCCAGGGGCGTGGGCCTGGTGAGGGTGATTTCGCGGTAGCCCAGGGAGCGCAGGCGCGGCAGCATGGCGAAGCGCTGGGGCAACAGCCCGGCCATGAGCCAGCGCCGGCTCTCTTGGTCCACCACCTCCCGGCCCAGGTACATCATGCCCCCGCACTCGGCGTAGATGGGCAGTCCCTGGCGGCCCAGCTGAGCGATCTGGCGGCTTAGACCCTGATTGGCCGACAGGGCCGGGGCGTGCAGCTCGGGATAGCCGCCGCCCAGGTAGAGGCCGTGCAGGCCCGCCGGCAGTTGGCGCTCGGCCAGGGGCGAGAAGTACACCAGCTCCGCCCCGGCGGCCTCCAGGCGGCGCAAGTTCTCGGGGTAGTAGAAGCAGAAGGCCTGGTCCCGGGCCACGCCCAGGCGCACGGGCGGGCCGGCGGGCGGCGGCTGGGGCGCCGGCGGGGCGAGGCCAATCTCGGGCAGGGCCGCCAGCAGGGCGTCCAGGTCCAGGCCCGTTTCCAGCCAGTCGGCCAGGGCCAGGAGCCGGGGCTGGTCAAAGCCGCCGTCCTCGGCCGTGACCAGCCCCAGGTGACGCTCGGGCAAGGCCAGATCAGGGCGGCGGGGCAGACCGCCCAGGAAGGGCAGTTCCGGCACCGTGGACATGGCTTGCTTGAGCAGGGCGGCGTGGCCCACGCCGCCCAAATTGTTGGCCACCAGCCCGGCCCAGGTCAGGCCTGGGTCGAAGCGGGCAAAACCCTGCGCCAGGGCCGCCAGGCTGCGGGCCATGGCCCGGGCGTCCACGCACAAGAGCACCGGCAGGCCCAGCCATTTGGCCATCTGGGCGCTTGATCCCTCCTCGGCCACCGGGTCGAAGCCGTCGTAGAGGCCCATGACGCCCTCCACCACGGCCACGTCGCAGCCCTGGGCGTGGCGCGCGAAGATGGCCAGGTTCTCTTGGCGCGAGAGCATCCAGCCGTCCAGGTTGTGGGAGGGGCGCCCACTGGCCAGGGCGTGGTGGCCGGGGTCGATGAAGTCCGGTCCCACCTTGAAGGCCTGCACGGCGAGCCCCCGCCGGCGAAAAGCGGACAGCAGGGCCAGGCACAGGGTGGTCTTGCCCGCGCCGCTGTGGGTACCAGCCAGCAGCAAGGCCTTCATGGCCTGGCCTCCCGGGTGGCGGTCGCGCCGGCGCCTGTGGGATAGAGAAGGGCGTGGATGGCCTCGATGCCCCGCAAGAGGCGCGGGGTGGGGCGGGAGACCATCTCCTCGTCCACCAGATGCACGCGCCCGTTCCGCACGGCCTTGATGGCCTGGAAGCCGGCCTCGTCTTTTATCTGCTGCACGCTCACCTTGTTCATGGTGCCCACCTGGGCCAGGTACACATCGATGGTGGACCCCAGGGCCAGGATGCGCTCCTGGCCGTATTGGGCGATGTTGGTGCCGCGCACCGACTCGGCGTCGCTGGCCACGTTGACCCCGCCGGCGGCGGCCAGCACGAAGGCGGCCATGGAGTCGGGGGCGAAGGTCTTCATCTTGGCGTGGATGGCCTCGAAATACACCCGGGGCCGCTTCTCCAGGGGCAATCCGGCCCAGCGGGCCTGGATGGCGGCCAGCCCCTGCTGGAAGCTCTTGACCATGGCCTCGGCCTGGGCCTCATGTCCACCCAGTTGGCCCAGGCGGCGCCAGTAGGCGTACATCTCCTGCACGTTGTTGGGTTGCAGACTGACCACGGCTATGCCGGCCTGCTTCAGGCGGTCCACCAGGGCGCGGTGGCCGCGATAGACCATGGGGCGGATAAGCACCAGGTCGGGCCGGGCGGCCAGGAAGCGCTCGGGGTCGTCGCGGTAGCTGAAGACGGGTTTGCCTGAAGCGGCCGGCGGCTCGGTTTCGCCGGGGCTGACGCCGATGATGGCCCTCTCCAGGCCCAGGGCGTAGAGGTTTTCGGTGTGGGCGGGGTAGAGGCTGATGATGCGCTTGCAGGGCGCCTGGATATTGATGACCTGACCTGAGTCGTCCACAAAGGTCTGGCCGGCCCAGGCCGTGAGGGCGGGCCAGACCACGAGCAAGGCCGGCAGCAGGACCGCCAGGCCCCAGGACAGGGAGTGCCTTCTCATGCCGCGCCTCCGCGCTTGTCAAAGACCACCACCCGCGCGCCGGCGAAGTCGTCCCAGGCCACGCGGGCGCGCACCCCGAAGACCTCTTGCAGGCTGCCGCTCTCCAGCACCTGGGCGGTGGGGCCGGCGGCGTGCAGGCGGCCCTGCTTGATGAAGACCAGGTGGTCGCAGAAGGCCGCGGCCAGGTTGAGGTCGTGCATCACCGCCAGCACCGTGCGCCCGCCTTGCCGCACCCGGGCCTCGGCCACCCGGAGCACCGCCAGGGCGTGGTTGATGTCCAGGTGGGAGGTGGGCTCGTCCATCAAGAGCACCGGCGTGTCCTGGGCCAAGGCCCGGGCCAGCACCACCCGCTGGCGCTCGCCGCCCGAAAGCTCAGTCACCAGCTTGTGGCGCAGGGGCGATAGCTCCAGGGCGGCCAGGGCCTGCTCCACCTTTTCTATGTCGGCCTCGCCGGGGGCGGCGAAGCGGGGGATGTGGGGGTGGCGCCCCATGAGCACCGTCTCGCTGACTGTGAAGGGAAAGCCCAGCGGCATCTCCTGGGGCACCAGGGCCAGGCTGCGGGCCAGGGCGCGGCGGGGGTAGGCGGCCAGCTCTTGGCCCAGGAAGCTGATGGCCCCGGCCAGGGGCTGGCGCTGACCCACCATCAAGTCCAGGAGCGTGGTCTTGCCGCAGCCGTTGGGACCCACCACGCCATAGAAGCGCCCCGGCAGAATTTCCAGCGATAAACCCTCCAGCACCGGCGGCCCGCCGTAGGCGAAGCTCAGGTCCTTGATCTGGTACACGGCGGTATCA
The DNA here is from genome assembly GCA_021815655.1 of Deltaproteobacteria bacterium. Classification (GTDB taxonomy): domain Bacteria; phylum Desulfobacterota; class Desulfarculia; order Desulfarculales; family Desulfarculaceae; genus JACRDC01. Next base: position 4,252 of record JAKAGJ010000021.1, read on the forward strand.
GGCATGGCCGCGCCCCATCTGCCGGCGGCGGAAGACATAGCAGAAGAAAGGCCCGCCGATGATGGCCGTGAGCACGCCAATGGGCACCTCGTGGGGCAGGACCGCCCGGGTCAAGGTGTCGGCGCCCAGCAGGAGCAGCGCGCCGGCCAGGGCCGAGGCCGGCAGGAGCACCCGGTGGTCCGGCCCCACCAGGGAACGCATCACATGGGGGATCAAAAGCCCCACGAAACCGATGATGCCCGAGACGGCCACGCAGACCGCGCTGACCAGGGAGGCGGTTATCAAGAGGGTCAGGCGCACGCGCTTGGTCTGCACCCCCAGGGAGGCGGCGGCCCTGGACCCCAGACAGAGCAGGTTTAAGTCGCGGGCGTGATAGAGAAACACCAGGAGCCCCAGGAGCCCGGCCCCCAGGGTAAGCGCAAAATCCAGCCAGCCCTTGCTGACCAGGCTGCCCATGAGCCAAAAAATGATGACCGCCACCTGCTCGTCGGCCAGGTATTTTATCAGCCCGATGCCCGCCGAGAGGATGGCCGCCACGATCACCCCCGAGAGGATGAGGTTGCCCGGCGCCACCTGGCCATCCTGGGATGCCAGCCAGATCACGGCCAGCAGGGTGAGCACCGCGCCCAGGAAGGCCATGAGGCATACCGAGTAGGCCCCCCAGAAATCCAGTCCCAGGATTAGGCACAGGGAAGCCCCGAAGGCCGCGCCGGAACTGACCCCCAGGGTATAGGGATCGGCCAGGGGGTTGAGCAGGATGCCCTGGAAGACCACCCCCGACATGGCCAGGCCCGAGCCCACCACCGCCGCGGTGAGGATGCGCGGCAGCCGCACCTCCCACACCACGTGGGGCAAGAGTTGATCCAGCCCTTGGGCCAGGCTACCCAGCCCCGGCAGGCGCGCGGCCACCACCCTGAGCACCTGGCCGGGGCTCACGGCGATGAAGCCCAGGCCGCTGGCCAGCACCACCAGGGCCAGCAGCATAAAGAGCATGACCGGCAGGAGCCAGCGGGGGTTGAGCCTATGGGTGGCGGCGGGTGGCATGGCTTGATCCCCGGAGGGCGGGGCGCCCTCCGGGGGGGTGCTCCTTATCCTAGATCATGGCCTGGCGGGGCGGGGGGATGATGGGGCCCGCTCCGGCCTGCCGCGTGGTTTGCCAATATTGACGCAGGGCTAAGGCCGCCGGAGCGGCGTCCAAGCGCTCGGCCTCGTAGACCAGCCAACTCACCAGGGGCCTGGTGGGCAGCGGCGACTGCTCGGCCCGGTTCACCAGTTGCTCGGGAGAATAGCGCAGGATCTGTTCCAGACAACCCCGCAGGGCCACGGCCAACTGCTCCTTGGGGGATTGAGGGTCCTCCATGGAGGAGGCCAGCTTCTCCATGGTTTCCCAGGCGGCGTTCAACAGAGAATCGCTCATGTCGTTCTCCACGTTCCTAGAAGGAGTAGGTCAGGGTCAGCCCCCAGAAGCCCTTGTCGTCGTAGCCGAAGGCGTCCTTGATGGCGCTGTCCATGAGCCACATGTGGGTGTAGGAGGGCGTGACGGTCAGGGCGTCCTTGATCTTCACGGCCAGACCCAGGGTCAGGCTGGTGTCCAGGAAGGCGCTTTCATCCACGCCGGCGTTGTAGCGGTACTGGTTGTAGTCGCGAGAGCCCCAGTCCAGGCCGGCGTTGGCCAGCAGGGAGACGGCCACCGCCTGGTGGGGCTTGTACACTTCCTCGTTGACGCACAGGTTCAGGTTCACCAGTTGGCCGTGGACGTCGCCCACGTCCTGATAGACCTTGAGGGTGGGGGTGACCAGCCACTTGTAGGAGATGCCGGCGTAGAGCTCGGTGGTGGTGGGCTGGGTCATGTTGGGATAGAGGTAGTGGACCACGCCCACCGGGAAGCTGAAGCCGCCGGCCTCGAAGGCGTATTCGCCGGTGAGGTCCACCTCGCTGAACTTGTTCTTCTTGCCGATCTTGTCGGTCAGGTTGTAGTTGCCCCAGACGTTGAAGGCAAAGCCGTAGCCGGCCAGCGTCACGCCCGGTTGCAGCACCGGGTCGTCCACGGTCAGGGCTCCCCGCGAGACATACCGGCTGTAGTAGGGCAGGGTGAGGTCCACGGACCAGGCCTTTACGTCGCTCTCCTTTAGGCTGGTGCCCTCCTCGGCGGCCGAAACGTGGGCCGGCAGGGCCAGGGCCGCCAGCACGAGGGCGTAGGCGAGGGCTTTCTTGGTTCCACTCATCGTCATTCTCCGCTATGGCACATGGTGGTTTGCTGGAGGGCGCGGCCTTTTGACCGGCCCCTCCCTCGGGGCCGGGCGGGCGGGCGCCCGGCTCATTGTTCGCCCTTCAGGGCGCCTGGCTTCTGAATATGGACTATGAGGCGGCGCGGGCCGCCGGCCGCTGCGCCGGCCATGGGATGGGGCGGGGAGGTGCCTCCTTCGGGATGGCGTTGACCCGCTGAGCCAGTCTCGGCCAAGGGCAATCCGTTGTCAAGCCCCTTGCCGCCTAGTGCCGCCAGGGAATTACCCTACTTGCCCAAGCCGCGGGAGGGGCATCCCGAGGGCGGCGGCGCCCCTTCTTGGGCCGCGGGGCAGGAGCCGCAGGAGCAGTCCTGGAGGGCCTCAGGGTCGGCGTCCCCGCCGCAGCCGCAGGCCGGGCCTCGCCCCTGCACGGCGCGCCACAGGCGTCGGGCCAGCCACAGGGCCGCCAGACCCACCACCAGCACCACGATCAGCGTCTGCCACATGGTCAAGCTCCTTCCTAGCCCAGGCCCAGCAGGCGGCCGCCCTGGTAGACCAGCAGCGCCAGCAGGTAGGCCACCAGGGTGTGGTGCAGCATGGCGAACAAGGGCCAGCGCCAACCGCCGGTCTCGCGGCGGATCACGGCCAGGGTGGCCACGCAGGGCGAGTAGATCATCACGAAGATCATCAGGGCGAAGGCGGCCAGGGGCGTCCAGCCCGGGCTGGCGGCCAGGCGCTTGGCCAGGGGCTCGGCGTCCACGCTCTTCTTGGCGCCCTGGCCCAGGCTGTAGGCCGTGCCCATGGTGGAGACGATCACCTCCTTGGCCGCCAAGCCGCCCACCAGGGCCACGTTGGTGCGCCAGTCAAAGCCCAGGGGATCGGTGACCACGGTCAGCACCCGCCCCAGGCGGCCGGCCACGGTGGCCGAGAGCTCGGCGGCGGCCCGCTGGTTGGCCACTTCCTGGCGTTCCTGGTCGCTTTGAGCCTGGGCGGCCAGGCGCTCGTAGCGGGCGGCCTGCTGGGCGTCCAGGCCGGGAAAGCTCATCAGCGCCCAGACCACCAGGCTCACGGCCAAGAGGATGGTGCCGGCCTTCTTGACGTACTGCCAGGTGCGTTCCCAGGTGTGGATAAAAAGACCCTTGAGGGTGGGGGTGCGGTAGGGCGGCAGCTCCATGACAAAGGGGGCCTGGCTGCCCTTGAGCAGGGAGGAACGCAACAGCCGCGCCGCCAGGAGGGCCACGCCCCAGGAAATGATGGTCAGGGCGAACATCACGTCCGCCTGGCGGTGGGCGAAGAAGGCGCTGATAAGAAGGCTGTAGACCGGCAGCTTGGCCCCGCAGTTCATGAAGGGCACCACCAAGATGGTGGCCAGGCGGGCCTGGGGGTCCTTCAAGGTGCGCGTGGCCATCACCGCCGGCACCGCGCAGCCGCCGCTGATGCCGCCGCCCACGATGAGGCTTATCACCGAGTTGCCGTGCAGGCCGAAGGCCCGAAGCAGGCGGTCCATGAGGTAGGCCATGCGGGCCATGTAGCCCGAGTCCTCCATGATGGCGATGGCGAAGAACATGAACATGATGAGCGGCACGAATCCCAGCACCCCGCCCACGCCGTCTATGACGCCGCTGACGATGAGCGAGCGCAGGATGCCCTCGGGCAGAGTCGCCTCCACGGCGCCGCCCAGCCAGCCGAATAGCCGCTCGAACCACTCCACCGGGGTCTTGCTGGCCCAAAAGACGAACTGGTAGACGCCGTAGAGCACTCCCAGCAGAAACAGCGGCCCGATGAGCCGGTTGGTCAGCACCCGGTCCACCTTGTCGCTGAAGTCCATGCGCACCTCGCGCTCCAGGACCAGGGCCTGGCGGGCGATGGCGCTGATGAAGCCGTAACGGTAGTCGGCGATGACGCTCTCGGGCTCGTCATCCAGGGTGGCTCGCATGTGCTCGCTCAACCGTTGACAAACCGGCAGTATCTGGCCGGCCAGGGCTTGGTTCTCGCGCACGCGCTCCATCACCTCGCTGTCGCCCTCCAGGCACTTCAAGGCCAGCCAACGCGCCGAGAGAAGCCCCTGGCGGGGGGTGGCGCCCTCCAGGAGGGCGGCCAGCTCGCTTAAGCCCTGGTCCACGTCCGCGCCGTAGGAGATGTTCAGAGGCTTCCACTGGGGGTGCTGGGAGCCCAGCAGCACGGCCTGGCGCAGAAGCTCCTGCACGCCCTGGCCGCTGCGGGCCACCAGGGGCACCACCGGCAGGCCCATCAACTGCGAGAGCTTGGCCACGTCGATCTTCATGCCCCGCTGCTCGGCCACGTCCATCATGTTCAGGCCGATGACCAGGGGCACGCCCAGCTCCATCAGCTGCACGGCCAGGTAGAGGTTGCGCTCCAGGTTGGAGGCGTCCACCACGTCCACCACCACATCGGGGCGGTCGCCGATGAGGTAGTTGCGCGCCACCAGCTCCTCCAGCGAATAGGCCGTCAGGCTGTAGGTGCCGGGCAGGTCCACGATCTTCACCGCCTGGCCGTCCAGGCGGGCCTCGCCTTCCTTCTTGTCCACGGTGACGCCGGGATAGTTGCCCACGTGCTGGCGCGCGCCGGTGAGCGCATTGAACAGGCTGGTCTTGCCGGCGTTGGGGTTGCCGGCCAGGGCCACGATAAGCTGCGCCTGGCTCATGGGGTTCACTCCACTTCCACGATGATATGGTCGGCCTCGTTGTTGCGCAAAGTCAGGTTGTAGCCCCGGAGCTTGATCTCCACCGGGTCCTTCAAGGGCGCCCGTCCGATGACCTTCAGGGGGGTGCCGGGCACCAGGCCCATGTCGCGCAGGCGACGGCCCAACTCGCCGCCGGTGGTCACCTTGGCCACCACGGCGCTCTGTCCGGGGGCCAAATGCCGCAGGGATATGGTCTGCATACTCTTGCTACTCCAAAACAGCAATTGCAACTCAATTGCAATTATTGGCCATAATAAAAGGCCCGCGCGGGCCGTAATTGCCTCTCAGGCCGCCGCAGTGCCGCAGCCGTTGTTCACATGGCTGACCAGGACCTTTTGGGCCGCGCCGCGCCCCAGGGCCACCCGGCAGCCCTTGACCGCGATGACCATGTTGCCGCCGCCGGAGCTTATCACCTCCAGCTCGCTGCCCAGTTGCAAACCCAGGTCCTGGAGCTGGCAGGCCAGCCCTTGGCCGCCGGCCAGGCGCTCCACGCGCAGGCGCTCGCCCGGGGCCGCCAGGGCCAGGGGCAGGGAGGGCTGGCGGGAGGCCAGGCACTCCTGGCACAGGCCGTAGATGTGCAGGGCGTGGCGCAGGGGATGAAAGCCCTGGGACCGGGCCACCTTCTGTTGCAGGGCCTCCAGGTCGGGATCGTGGAATTCGTGGATGGAACCGCAGCGGGTGCAGATCAGGTGGTCGTGGTGCTCGCCCAGATGGCGGTGCTCGTAGCGCGGCGGCCCTCCCTCAAACTCCCGGCGGGTAGCCAAGCCGAAGCGGGTAAGCAGGTCCAGGGTTTGGGCCACGAAGGAGGGCTCCAGGTCCACCCCGCCGGCGGCCAGCAGCCGCTGGCAGTCGCTGGCGCTCATATGACCCTCGTGACCCAGGAAGGCCTGCAACACCGCCAAACGGTCGGCCACGCGATCCACGCGCTGCTGGTGCAGCAGGCGTTCGAACTGCCGGCTCTCTTCTTGGTGCAGGACCTGGTTCAACGGCTCATCTCCCTGGTTGGCGCAAGCCTACCAGAGGGGGCATGCAATTGCAACTCAGTTTCAATAAAATCCGGTAACGCCCCCCGTAGACTGAAGATAAGTCCGGCGGGGCGGGAGGCAAGAGGCGGCGGGCAGGTCGGAGGCATCCCTCGGCCTAACCGCTTGTCGCCGCGCGCCCTGGGCAGCGGGTTGTCCAGGTCACCCAAGGCAATGAAGTTCCCCGCCGAGCCTCCCCTGACGCTTCCTCTGGCCGCGCCGGCCCAGCCCTAGCCTCTTTCGCCTCCGCCCCGGGCCAAGAGCAGGCTGTAGCCCTGGGCGCCCTGGCGGCAGTGCAGGCAGCGGTCGCCACCCCGGCGCACGATGACGGGCAGGTCGCGGGCCCAACAGGGGCTGGTCAGCCGGACCTCCAGCTGCTGGCCGGGGGCGAGAAGGGCCAGGGCCCGGCGCACCAACAGGGGCAGCACCGGCGAGTCGCCGTCGCGCAGGTCCAACAGTAGCGGGTCAGGGCTGGTCATGGTCTTGATCCTCTGCACCGC
>JAKAGJ010000621.1 GCA_021815655.1 Deltaproteobacteria bacterium
CCATCGCGGCGGCGCCACCAGCCCCAGAGCAGGAGCAGCACCCCGGCGGCCAGGGCCAGGGGCAGGATGCCGTAGGTGGGCATGAGGTGCTGGCCGGTAAAGAGCTTGTAGACCACCTCTCCGTCCTGGGAGCGCCAGAACATCTTGAGGAACCCGCCCAGTTGGCGCAGACGGCCGGGATCAAAGAAGCTCATCACCTCCTGGGGGGGCACCAGCAGGCGGTTGAGCATGCGCGGGGCCATGGCCAGCAGCATGCCCAGGCCCAGGCCCCAGAACTGGGGCGCCGCCAGCAGGCTCAAGCGGCTGACCAACAGACCCGCCAACCCCAGGGTCACGGGGAAGATGGTGAAAGCCGAGTGATTGAAGATGCCCAGCCCCCAGGCCAGGCCGGCCAGCAGCGAAAGGGGCGGGTGCTGGCGGGCCAGGGAGAGCAGGTCCAGGCCCAGAAAGAACAGCAGCGGCCCCAGGGTGGAAAACTCGCCGGGGTTGCGGATGGTCATCACCAAAAGCGGGCTCACGCCCATGAGCAGGCAGCCCAAGAGCGCCGAGGGACGGCCGGCCTCGCGTTGTAGCGCCCGGTAACAGAATATCAGGGCCAGGGTGTCCGGCAGCACCGCGGTCACCTTCAGCACCAGGGGCGTGGCCCCCCAGATCAGCACCGGCAGGGCCAACAGGTAGTCGAAGAGCGGGCCTGTGCGGGAGGTCATGCCCTGGAAGGGCCGGGCGCCCTCCAGGATCAACTCGGCCCGCCAGATGAAGAAGGCCGACTCCCCCGAAACCCCGGGCACCCGGCTGGCCCACATCAGCTTGAGCAGGGCCGCCAGGGCCAGGACCAAGAGCAGCAGCCAATGCTCCCGGGCCAGGGCCAGGGTGCGGCGCCAGTCGCGCAGGAACAGCCACCACAGCAGTAGCCACAACCCGGGCAGGAGCCAAAGCAGGCCTTGCCAGCGCTGCAAGGAGAAGTAGAGGCGCCACAGGTCGGCGGCGCTGGTGGTTGCGTCCAGGGGTTTGAGAAATTGGCCGGGGATCACCTCGGCCCGCTCGCCGCCGGGGGGTATCCAGTACAGCACAAGGTCCAGGGAGTCGTTGTCCTGCACGTCGCTTAAGTCCAGCAGGTGAGGTCCCGCGCTCAGCTTCACCAGGCCTTGTTCCAACCGGGAGGGGTCGCCCACCCAGCTCTCCACCAGGGGCCGGCCGTCCAGGCGCAGGCGCATGGCCAGGTTGGAGTAGCCACCCAGGACGTATTGGCCGCTCCGGGGGGCCTCCAACAGGGCCAGCCAACGCCAGGAGAAAGGATAGTCGCGCTGGGGGGTCTCGCTGCGAGGCTTGTGCAGGCGCGGGGCGGGCCGCAGCAATACCCGGGGCTTTCCGGTCTGGAAGGGATTGTCGTAGAGCCAGACCAGCATGCCCTGGGCGTCGCCACGGGCATGGGCCAGGGCGTAGTCCACGATGCGCTGCTTGGCGGCCGAGGACTGCCACCACCCCAAGAGCAGGCACAGGCACAGGCCGGCCAAGGGCAGCAGCCAGGGGGTCAGGTGTACTAAACGACGGTTTTTCATAAACTGGATGGCAAACACGGGATGGCCGCTGGACAGCCCAGGGCCTCCGGAACCAGGGTCGACGAAAAATGAGTCTGGCTCCCCACGGGCTGGCGCTCCCCATCTTGAGAGTGCCGCACGGGGCGGCCTGCCCCGAGCAGCGTCGGCTTGGCAAAAACGCGCTTTTGCCAAGCCTCTCAAAATGCTCGTCTAGAACGGCTCGCAATTTGGCGGGCCGTCCATGGCCCGCTTCGGCCGCTGCATGACTGACGTGGTGTTTGACAGATTACCGTCTGTTTTTACAGACAATATTTCTGTTTCACCGTGCAGGGCCCTCATATTACAAACCGGCCCGGATGCCGGGCCGAATGGGGGTAAGTATGCCCGCTATCGTGGACCTGTCAACCGCCAGCGGCCTCAGATCGGCAAGGGGCCGCCACCGCGCCGACGCAGCCACACCTGGCTCAGGATGGCCAGGCCGCCCAGGCCCAGGCCCATGAGGTCGGTGTAGATGCCGGGAATGATGAGCAGCAAGGCCCCGGCGATGAAAAGCAGCCGCTCGTGCACCTTGGCCGGGGTGAGAAAATGGCCGATGGCCCCGGCCCCCAGGAAGACGATGCCCAGGGTGGCGGTGAGGGTGATCCACACCGCGCCGCCCCAGGTGGTGTTGATGAGCATCAGGGAATTGTCGTAGACGAAGATGTAGGGCACCACGAAGCCGGCCAGGGCCAGGCGGCAGGCGTTGAAGCCGGTCCTGGTGGGGTCGGCGCCGGCGATGCCCGCGCCGGCAAAGGCCGCCAGGGCCACCGGGGGGGTTAGGTCGGCCAGCAGCCCGAAGTAGAACACGAACATGTGCGCCACCAGGGGCAGCACCCCGAAGGCGGCCAGGGCCGGGGCGGCCATGGTGGAGGTGATGATGTAGGTGGGGATGGTGGGCACGCCCATGCCCAGGATCAGCGAGGCCACCATGGTGAAGACCAGGGTGAGGAACATGCTGCCGCCGGCTAGCGAGATGATGGCCCCCGAGAGCTTCACC
>JAKAGJ010000622.1 GCA_021815655.1 Deltaproteobacteria bacterium
CTGGGAAGAAATGCGAGAATGGCGCGTCCGATGGAGGAACAATACGCGGGCACCCGCGTGCCCAGGTACACCGCGAGGCCGTGGGCATTCATCAGAGGAGACGTGCTATACGTCACTACAATCGCATCCCGTTCAAATACCGCCACGTGCACGACAAGGCCGGTTTCTCGAGCGAGGTACGCGGCAGGAATGGCAGCCCTCTGATTTATCTCCAGTGCGGCCATCTGGATGGGGTCGCCGGCCTGGCCCCGCCGGCAGGCGGACTGGCAGGGATGATCGCAGATGCGCCCCAGCACCCCGGGCAGGGGCATCTGCCTGAGCAGCACCGCCCAGGCCTTGGCGGTCTCGCCCAGGGCCAGGTGGCGGCAGAGCAGGCGCGCGTCCAGATGCAGGGGGCAGGCGGCCTGGCACCAGGGCGCCTCCTCCTCGATGCAGCGTAGCTCCAGGTTTCTAAGGTCGCCTTGATCCACGCGGCCATCTTCCAGGGGCTGCAAAGGGGCGAGGGGAAGGCCTCGCGGCCCTCCCCTCCGCCACGAATAGGGTCGAACAGGCCGTTACCTGACCCGCAAGGCCTCCAACACCTTCTCCGGCCTGGCCGGCAGCCTGGTCACGCGCGCCCCGCAGGCGTCATGTATGGCGTTGATAATGGAGGCGTGAGGCGAGGTGAGCGGCAGCTCGCCCACGCCGCCGGCCCCGAAGGGCCCCTCGGGACGCGGGGTCTCCACGTAGTGTATCTCGATATTGTCCGGGATGCGCTTGATATAGGGGAAGCCGGCCCCTATGAGAGTGGAGTGCTTCTTGATGTCCTCATAGTCCTCGGTGAGCGCCAGGCCGATGCCCTGGGCCAGGCCGCCATAGATCTGTCCGTCCACCACCAGGCGATTGTTGATCTTGCCCACGTCGGCCACCATGGTCATCTTCTCCACGCTGGTCTGGCCGGTCTTCATCTCCACCGCCACCTCGGCCATGAACACGCCGTACATGTAGACCGCGAAGGGGTTGCCCTGGGCGTTCTCGTCGCAGGCGCTGGCCGGCGCGCTCCACTTGCCCACGTACTTCAGCGGCAAGCCCGCGGCGTTCATCTCGGCATGGGTGCGGTAGCCGCCCTCGGGCTTCCTCATGGCCGCCAGAAGGGCCTCGGCCGCCGCCTTGATGGCCCGGCCGGTCACCACCTGGGAGCGGCTGCCGCCGGCCGGTCCGCTGTTGGGGGCCTTGCTGGTGTCGTTCATCACCAGCCTGACCTGGTCGGGCTTGAGGCCCAGAGGCAGCAGCGCCTTGTGGGCGGTGCCCAGGGCCCCGGCGTCGGCGCCCTGGCCGTGGTCCTCCCAGCAGGAGAAGACGGTCACGCTCTCGTCGGGGTTCAGCTCCACCCAGGCCTCGGAACTGTCGGGGCCGTCCAGGCCGCAGCCGTAGACGCCGATGGAGATGCCCACGCCGCGTTTCACCTCGTCGTTGGAGGCGCGCCTGGCCATGCTCCTGGCCAGTTCGTACTTGGGACGCAGCCAGTCCAGCATCTCGGGCAGGCTGTAGACCTCGGGGTCCTGACCAGATGGCGACTTGGACCCGGGACGGTAGACGTTCTTGTAGCGCAGCTCCAGGGGGTCCATGCCCAGCTTCCCGGCCAGCTCGTCCATCAGCACCTCGGAGGCGAACTCACTCTGGGGCGAGCCATAGGCCCGGAAGGCCGAGCCCCAGGCGTGGTTGGTGCAGACGGTGCGCCCCTCGCCGCGGATGTTGGGGATGTCATAGCCCGCGCCGATGAACTGGGCTCCGCGCAGGGTGAGGAGATCGCCGAACTCGGAGTAGGGGCCGTGGTCCACGGTCCAGTCGCTCTCCATGGCCAGGAGCTTGCCGTCCCGGTCGGCGGCCAGGCGCAGGTTGACGAAGAAGGGCGAACGCTTGCCGGTGTAGCCCATCTGCTGCTGATAGTCATAGCGCAGGAAGCAGGGCTTGCCCGTGGCCAGGCAGGCCGCCCCCACCAGGGCCTCCATGGTGGGGCTGAACTTGTAGCCGAAGGTGCCGCCGGTGGGGTTTTGCACCATCACCAGCTTGTCCAGCTCCACGCCCAGGCCGGGGGCGATCATGGCCGCGTGCAAGTGCAGGCCGATGGACTTGGACTGGATGACCAGTTGGCCGTCCTCGCCCAGGTAGGCGAAGCCCACGTCGGGCTCCATGGGCATGTGGGGCTGGCGGCCCACGTAGAAGTCGTCCTCCAGAACCACCGGGGCCTTCTCGAAGATGGGCGCCGTCTCCTCGCCTTTGGCGATCTTCTGCACGAAGTAGACGTTGGGCGTGCCGGGGTGAATCTCCATGGCGTCCTCGGCCATGGCCGCCGGGGCGCTCATGTAGGCCGGCAGACCCTCCAGGCCGACCTTCACCACCGCGGCCGCCGCCTTGGCGTGGGCCTCGGTGTCGGCGCAGACGATGGCGATGGCGTCGCCGTACTGGAAGACCTTCTCGTCGCAGAGGATGGGGCGGTCCCAGCCGTCGCCCTTGTTGGTGGGGAAGGTGATCAGCCCGGTGATGCGGTTCTTGCCCTTGACGTCCTTGTGGGTGACGACCTTGTAGACGCCC
>JAKAGJ010000623.1 GCA_021815655.1 Deltaproteobacteria bacterium
CCCATACGACCGGCGGCCCGGCTGCGCGCGGGCTCCATGCGTGGCCCCCTGCCGGTGCTCCGGGAGTGGCCGGGCCAGGACGCGGGTCGCGGGGTCTGGGGTGAGGGAAAGAGGCGGGGTGGGCGGGCCCTGCGAGCGAGATGAAGACAGGCCTTGCCCCCGCCCCGCCCGCTGGGCAGGAGCCCCGACAGGTGGGAGATAGCAGGGACAAGGCTCGCCTTCCCGCGGCGGGCATGAGCCAAGCCGAGGCCTCAACACCGCCTTAAAGGCATCCGGCCCGCGCATGCCCCGCCGGGGGGTGCCAGGCAAGGCGCGCAAAAAATGAGAGCGCCGGGCTGGGGGACCCGGCGCTCTCCCGAAAAGGAGAAAGGGTTTTGAGAAGCTGGTGCACGTAAGCTTAGCAAGTTGGGTGCCAAGATGTGCGCTGGCCACCGCCGCCCGGGCGGCCCCGGCCCGGCCTTCCTGGGTCCATATGGAAAAAGTGCTTGGTTAAGGCAGGTTGGGCCATAAGGCCCTCGGGCCTTGGCGAGGGCCCAAAAAGGAAGCGCCGGGTTGGGGGACCCGGCGCTTCCTGAAAAGGAGAAAGGGTTTTTGAGAAGCTGGTGCACGTAAGCTTAGCAAGTTGGGTGCCAAGATGGCGGCAGGGCGGGGCGTGTCATGAAAATATTAGCGATAACAATATGATATATTATGAGCCCCTGGAAACCCCCACCGGCTTGGTCTGTGCCCCGTCCATCCCATGGTACAAAAATTTGTACCGCCCCTGAGGGGGCCGGCGGCCGTCCCAGGGGCAACCTCGCCTGCTGACTGAACAATTTCCCAGTTCAAAAACTTGAACCGCCCCGGGCGGGCTGGGTCAAAAAAACTGGCCCCGCCGGCTGGGGGCGGGGCCAGGGTCTGGCTTGTACCAGGCAACATGGCGATATCCTATACCATCACCCCTGGGGCCGGGAAGGCGGCGCAGAACTCGGCCACCTGGGCGCGCACCCTGGCCAGGGCGGCCGGGTCGTCCAACTCCCGGGCCACCTGGCCGATGAACCCGGCCACCTGGGCCATCTGGGCCTGTCCCATGCCCCGGGTGGTGAGGGCCGGGGTGCCCAGGCGCACGCCGCTGGGGTCGTCGGCCGTCCGGGGGTCGAAGGGCACCTTGTTGGCGTTGGCCACGATGCCCGCCTGCTCCAGGGCCTGGGCCAGTCCCTTGCCGGTGAGCCCCTGGGCGGCGGCGTCGATCAGCACCAGATGGTTGTCGGTGCCGCCGGTGACCAGCTTGAATCCCTGGTCCAGGAGCCCCTGGGCCAGGGCCCGGGCGTTTTTGACCACTTGGTGGCAATACTCGTTGAACTCCGGCCGGGCCGCCTCGCCCAGGGCCACGGCGATGGCCGCGGTCACGTGGTTGTGCGGGCCGCCCTGCAGGCCGGGGAACACGGCCTTGTCGATCTTGGCACCCAACTCGGCCCGGCAGAGGATCATGCCGCCCCGGGGCCCGCGTAGGAGCTTGTGGGTGGTGGTGGTCACCACGTCCGCGTGGGGCAGGGGATGGGGGTGGTCGCCGGAGAGGCAAAGGCCGGAGATATGGCTGATGTCGGCCACCAGATAGGCCCCCACCTCGTCGGCGATCTGGCGGAACATGCTGAAATCTATGGTGCGGGGATAGGACGAGGCCCCGGTGAAGATCAGCCTGGGCTGGAACTCGCGGGCCAGCGCCCGGGCCGCCTCATAGTCCACCAGGCCGGTGGAGGGGTTGAGCCCGTATTGACGCACCTCGTAGAACTTGCCCGAGAAGCTCACCTTGGCCCCGTGGGTCAGGTGGCCGCCGGCCGAGAGGTCCATGCCCATCACCCGGTCGTGGGGCTTGAGCAGGCCCAGGTAGACGGCCATGTTGGCCGGCGAGCCCGAATAGGGCTGCACGTTGGCGTGCTCGGCCCCAAAAAGCGCCGTGGCGCGCTCCAGGGCGATGTCCTCGATGCCGTCGATGAACTCCTGGCCCTGGTAATAGCGGCGGTGGGGATAGCCCTCGGAATACTTGTTGGTCAGGCAGGAGCCCGTGGCCTCCATCACCGAGGGCGAGGCGTAGTTCTCCGAGGGGATCATGCGCAGCACCGTGGCCTGCCGGCGGGATTCCTGCTCGATCAGGGCGGCGATCGCTGGGTCTGAATGACGTAGATAGCTCATAATCTTGTCCTTTTTGGTATAAACCAAGTGGATAATATTACACGGGCGCAATCCGATGTCAATCTTGGCGGGCGCCCGCCACCAGCCGTCCAGCTTGGGGTATACTGCGCCCTGGAGGTCAGGGGCATGGGCAGCGCCATCGTCAGCTATCACCCGGGGTTGAAGGCCGAGCACAACCTGCTCCTGGCCTCCCAGCGCCCCCTGGACCGCCGCGACTACCTGGCCGTGGCCCGGGCCGGGGCGGTGCTGTTGCCCCAAGTCTGCCGGCCGGACCTCTACGCCCTGGTGGCGGCCCTGGGCCGCCCCCACTTCCCCCGGCCGGCGGTCCACCTGGGCCTGGACGGCAAGGTGGGCAACCACTGGCTCTTCAGCCGCCTTGGCCTGCCCCAGCC
>JAKAGJ010000624.1 GCA_021815655.1 Deltaproteobacteria bacterium
CGATCTGTGCGGCCGTCCTCGTAGGCGGCTATCGCCTCTTGCAGCCACAGACGGCGGGTGCGGGCGGCCTGGCGCAGGTCGTCGGTATAGGCCTTCTGCTCGGCGGTGTAGAAGGCGGTCAGGGCCTCGCGGTAGCGCCCTTCGCGCAGCAGGTGCTGGCCCGAGCGGTAGAGACGCTGGGCCTCGCCCATGCCCAGGAAGCGTTCCTCCACCGCGCGGGTGTTCATGGGCTCGGTGCCCTCGGCGCAGGCGCCCAGGACCAGGGCCATGCAAAGCAGACACAAGGTTATGGCCAGGCGGTGCTTCATGTTTTGCTCACCGGCGCTAGGGTGCTGAGGGTGAAAGGGCCCGGCCCTGGGTAATCATTTCCTGGCCATCACTGCGGGCATGGCAAGAATCTCCGCCCGGAAACCGGCTCCGGCCTTTACCGCCGGGTCGCCGGCACTGATGGCCTCGGGTGGCTCCTGCTCTGGAAGCTCAATGATCCCGACGCCGTATCCGCCCTGAGGTTCCGCAGCCGGGCCAAAGACCACGGCCACTCCCCTCTCCAGAAGCTGCAACCAATATGCCACATGCTCCCGTATCAGGCGTGCTAAGCCGGCGGTCATGGTCTGGGCTAAATAGGGCCGGAGGGAATCAGTCTGACGAAATAACCGGCCATGGCGGGAGGATATGCCGCGGGGGGTTAGCGGCGGATGGCTACCGCGGCGGCGGCGTCGCGCAGTGAACTCTGCCCACCGTCGCTGATGCAGGCGCAGGACCACACCCACAACACCAGACCCAGGAGCGCCACGCCAGCCCCCATGAGCAACACCGAGGTGCGGGGGACCCGGCCATGCAGCACGGCGCGCCCCAGCTTGCGGCACTGGTCCACCCGCGTGGGGGCTTCCAGGCTGGGAAGCTGACATTGCGCGCCGTCTTTGCCGAAATATCGCATGGCCACCCTCGGGGCAGTCGGGGCCAGTTACTTCATGTTTTAATATATCCCATGATTTTACCAGGAGCAACAATATGTTTGCCCCAGCGGGGCGGGACTAGCGTCCCCACATGGTGCAAAGGGTGCGGCCGGCGTGCAGGGCGCCAAGCTGTCGGAGCCCCTGGGGGCGGAAGCCAGCGCCGTAGACCAACAATCGGCCCTCCCAGGGGTCAGGCAGCATTTTCTCCAGCCACGTCAAGGGCTTGTCCGGGTAGATAAAGAGCAGGTCATAGGGCGACAGGTCCTCTTGGCGGCAGTCGCCCAGGATGAAGCTGGCCCGGCTCAGCCCCAGTTCCTGGGCCAAGGCGCGGCCCTGGGCCACCAGTTGGGGGTCGGCCTCGATGCCCGTGGCCTGGGTGAGCAGGGAGCCCAGCAGCACCGCCCGGCCGTCGCCGCTGCCCAGGTCGGCCAGGTGCCGAAAACGGGTCAGGTCCACCGCCTGGAACAGTTCCCACAGCTCGCCGGGGTCGGAGCAGGCCCACATGCCCAGGGGGGTCATCTTGTAAGGCTGGTCCAGACCTTGCTGAAAGCGCTCCACTGCGGCCAGGACCTGGGCCGCCTCCGTGGGCGGGCTCATGCCGGGCAGGTCAGGTGGCGGCGGTGCTCCACCATCAGGCAGCTGTCCTGCACGAAGGCCAGGCCGGCCGCCTGGGCGATGGCCGCCGCCTCGGGGCTTACGACCCCCTCTTGCAGCCACAGGGCCTTGGCGCCCAGGGCCACCGCCTCACGGGCCACAGCCGGGGCGTGCTCCGAGGCCCGGAACACGTCTACCAGGTCCACGGGCTGGCCTATGGCCGCCAGGCTGGGAAAGCACTTTTGCCCCAGGATGGACTCCTCCTTGGGGTTGACCGGTATGACCGTGAAGCCCTCTTTCAGCAGATAGGCGGCCACGCGGTGGCTGTCGCGGGCAGGATTGGGCGAGAGCCCTACCACGGCGATGGTGCGGCACTGGCCCAGCATCCGCCGGACCAGCTCGGGGCCGGGCCGGGGGCCGAGGTCTGGGGCCTGGGTAATCATGGCGCAACTCCTGCTAGGGCCTGTGAGCGCAACTTTATCACGCCAGGTCCAGGGGCGGCAAATCCGGGCGTCGAGCCAGGCGGCCGATCAACAGCAGGCGCAGGCCCAAGAGGCGCCGCTGGCGGGGTGAGAGCCCATTGAGCCACTCCACGGTCCCGGGGCGGGCGCCCAGCAGGGGATACAGGGCCAGGGCCATCAGGGATGAGGGCGGCGGCGTGGGGCGGGGGCAGGCCTCGCAGGGGGGCATGCCCTCGCCGCGGGCCTCCTGGTCACGGCAGGCGGCGCAGTCCAGGCCGGGATAGTCGGCCAGGGCCAACAGGTAGCGTTCCAGGGCCAAGAGCTCGGCTTGCTCCTCGGTGGTGAGCCAGGGCGGGCACAGGGCGGGCAAGAGCCCCTCCAGCGCCGCCGCCGCCAGCCGGTCCAGGTTGGCCGCCGTGGGCGGGGGCGCCGCCTGCCCGGCCGTTGTGGTTCCGGAATCGCCGTCGTCCGTGGCTCCCTGGCTTGTCGCCACGGCCGTTGTCGTCACCGTACGATTCGTGAGTGCCGCGATCGCCAGCTGATTGGCCGCGG
>JAKAGJ010000625.1 GCA_021815655.1 Deltaproteobacteria bacterium
GTTGGCCGTGGGCCTGTGGTTTTTGTTCAGACTGCCTGAGCCCATCCGGGGGCTTTTCCTGGGCCGCGACCCGGCGCACACCCTGATCCTGTGGCTGGGGGTGGCCGCGGCGCTTCTGGCCCTGCTATTGGCCTGGCGGCGGCGTCCCCTGGGCGCGGCCCTGGCCCTGTTGCCGGCCCTGTTATTGATGGTGCTCACCCGCGACGGGCTCCGCCAGGCCTGCCTGGCCCCCTACTTCAGCCTGGCCAGCCTGCCGGTGGAGCCCCAGTACGGGCCGGCCCTCATCTTCGCCGCCTGCCTGGGGCTGGCCTTGCTCCTGGTGGCCTGGCTCTTGAAGCAGGCCTGGCGGGCGCGGCGGGAGTCATAGGCCATGAACTACCCGGTCTGGGAACTCACCACCTGGGGCGGCGGCTGGCTCATCGCCTTGATCGCCGTGGTGCATGTCTACGTGGCCCACTTCGCCGTGGGCGGAGGGCTGTTCCTGGTGCTCACCGAGACCATGGGCCAGCGCCGCGCCGACCAGGGCGTGCTGGACTACACCCGCCGCCATGCCAAGTTCTTTCTGCTCTTGACCATGGTCTTCGGCGGGCTCACCGGCGTGGCCATCTGGCTGACCATCTCGGTGCTGCACCCCAGCGCCACCTCGGTGCTCATCCACCGCTTCCTCTTCGCCTGGGCCACGGAGTGGGTCTTTTTCGTGGTGGAGATCGTGGCCCTTCTGGTCTACTACTACACCTTCGGCAAGATGGAGCCCCGCCGTCACCGCCTGGTGGGCTGGGTGTATTTTCTGGCGGCCTGGCTGTCGCTGATGACCGTCAATGGCATCATCGCCTTCATGCTCACGCCGGGGCGCTGGCTTATCAGCCACGATTTCTGGGACGGCTGGCTCAATCCATCCTTCTGGCCCTCCCTGGCCTTCCGCACCTGCCTGGCCCTGGTGCTGGCCGGGGTCTACGGCTTTATCACCGCCTCGGCCCTGGCCCAGGAGGACCTGCGGCGGCGCCTCTTGCGCTGGTGCGCCGGCTGGCTCCTGGCGCCCTTCGTGCTCATGCTGGCCAGCGCCTGGTGGTACCTGGCGGCCCTGCCGCCCCGCCCCCAGGAGATGGTCCTTAGCCAGAACCCCGAAATGCTGCCGGTCATGCGGGTCATGGGGCTGACGGCGGCGGCCCTGTTCCTGGGCGGCCTGGCCCTGGCCACGCGCCTGCCCCGGGGCGCCGCCCGGGGGCTGGCCCTGGTGCTGTTGGTCATCGGCCTGTTCTACATGGGCTCCTTCGAGTGGCTGCGCGAGGCCGGGCGCCGGCCCTACATCATCGAGGGCTACATGTACTCCAACAGCCTCTTGCCCAGCCAGTTGGAGCAGGCCGACAAACAGGGGCTCTTAAAACTGGCCCGTTGGAGCAGGCAGCGCGAGGCCAGCCAGGGCACCCGCCTGGCCGCCGGCCGCGAGGTCTACGACCTGCTCTGTTCCTCCTGCCACTCCGTGGGCGGGCCCATGCACGACATCCTGCCGCTCACGGCCAAGTACGGGGTCTTCGGCCTGGACGCCCAGCTAAACGGCATGGGCAAAGTCCTGGGCTACATGCCGCCCTTTGCCGGCAGCCTGCCCGAGCGCCAGGCCCTGGCGGCCTACATCGTGCAAGGGCTGCACAAGAAGGCCGACCAGCCCCCCGCGCCTTATAACCCCCCCCAACTAACCACGCCAGCGCCGCCCTTCGATGCCCAGAAGGACCAGTACGTGCTCCTGGCCTACAACGACCTGGGCATGCACTGCCTGAGCGACGGCGAACCCTGGCTGGTGCTCTTGCCCCCGGGCAACAACCTGCGCGCCCAGCTCATCAAGCGCGGTGAGTCGCCCCAGTTGGTGAGTCAGGGGGTGGAACTGACCTACAGCCTGGAGGAGGGCTTCCAAGAGCCTTCGCGACGCCTGGATTTCTGGAAGTTCGCCCCGGCGGTGTGGGGCAAGGAGCTGCCCCCGGACCAGGGGCTGGCCGGCAAGGGCACCACCGGCACCCTGGACTATGACCCTCAGCACCAGGTCTTCGCCGCCGACCTGCTGCCGGTTTCGCCCTACCGCCAGGCCGGGGGCTTCAACCCCTACCCCCTGGTGAGCGTCGAGGCCCGCGACCAGAAAAGCGGCCAGGTGCTGGCCCGCACCCAGGCCGTGCTGCCGGTTTCCAGCGAGATGGGCTGCAAGAACTGCCACGGCGGACCCTGGCGGGTGGATGGCATCACCGGCCTGTCGGCCGGCACGGCCCAGGACATACTGGCGGTGCACGACCGCATCAGCCACACCAGCCTGATGGCCCAGGCCCGCTCCGGCAAGCCGGTTCTCTGCGCCTCCTGCCATGCCGACCCGGCCCTGGGCACTGGCGGCGACGGCAAGCGCCTGAACCTCTCGGCGGCCATGCACGGCTGGCACGCCAACTACCTGACCCGACGCGGGGCCGAGTCCTGCCAGAGCTGCCACCCCGATTCGCCCCAGGGCCCCACCCGCTGTTTCCGGGACCTGCACAAGGACATGGGCCTGGACTGCACCAACTGCCACGGCCCCCTGGAGGATCA
>JAKAGJ010000626.1 GCA_021815655.1 Deltaproteobacteria bacterium
GTGCCTGGGCCAGACCTCGCTGGTCATGCCCTGCTCGATGAGCGTACGCCCCATCATCACCTTGGTGGCCACCTTGGCCCAGGGCACGCCGGTGGCCTTGCTGACAAAGGGCACCGTGCGGCTGGCCCGGGGGTTGACCTCCAGCACGTAGAGCATCTCGTCCTTGACCGCGAACTGGATGTTCATCAGGCCCTTGACCCCCAGCTCGAAGGCCAGGGCATGGGTGGCGCGGCGTATCTCATCGATCATGGCGGGCTTTAGGTTGTGGGGGGGCAGCACGCAGGCGCTGTCGCCACTGTGCACGCCGGCCTGCTCGATGTGCTCCATGATGCCGGCCACCAGGCAGGTCTGGCCGTCGCAGACCGCGTCCACGTCCACCTCGGTGGCGTCCTCCAGGAACTTGTCGATGAGGATGGGGTGGTCGGGGCTGGCGGCCAGGGCCGTGGTCATGTAGCGGTTGAGCGAGGCGTCGTCGTAGACGATCTCCATGGCCCGGCCGCCCAGCACGTAGGAGGGGCGCACCACCACGGGGTAGCCGATCTTGCCGGCGATGGCGATGGCCTGCTCCACGGAGAGCGCCGTGCCGTTGTCGGGCTGACGCAGCTTAAGCAGGTGAAGTAGCTCGCAGAAACGGTCGCGGTCCTCGGCGCGGTCGATGGCGTCGGGGCTGGTGCCCAGGATGGGCGCGCCGGAATTAAACAGCGGCACCGCCAGGTTCAAGGGCGTCTGCCCGCCGAACTGCACGATGATGCCGCTGGGCTTTTCGCTGTCGATGATGTTGAGCACGTCCTCCAGGGTCAGGGGCTCAAAGTAGAGCTTGTCGCTGGTGTCATAGTCGGTGGAGACGGTCTCGGGGTTACTGTTGACCATGATGGACTCGACGCCCAGTTCCCTGAGAGCGAAGGAGGCGTGCACGCAGCAGTAGTCGAACTCGATGCCCTGGCCGATGCGGTTGGGGCCGCCGCCCAGGATCATCACCTTCTGGCGCGCGCTGGCCCGGCACTCGTCCTCGCTCTCGTAGGTGCTGTAGAAGTAGGGCGTGTAGGCCTCGAACTCGGCGGCGCAGGTGTCCACCAGCTTGTAGGTGTGGCGCACCCCCAGGCTCAGGCGGTGCCGGCGCACGGCCAGCTCGTCGCTGCCCACGGCCTGGGCCAGTTGGCGGTCGCTGAAGCCCCACTCCTTGGCCCGGCGCAAAAAGTCGGCGTCCAGGGCGCTCAAGGGCGAGGCCAGTTGCCCCCAGGGGCGCTTGGTCATAAGCTCGGCCTGGAAGTCCACCAACTGGCGCAGATTGTAGAGGAACCAGGGGTCTATCCAGGTCAGCTCGAAGATCTCCTGGTCGCTATAGCCCACGCGCATGGCCTGGCCCACCCAGAACAGGCGCAGGCTGGACGGCGTCTTGAGCTTGACGTCCAGGGCGTCGCGGGTCAGCTCGGGGCTATTCTCGGCCGGGTCCTTGCCGTCGCCCAGGAGGCCGGCGCGGCCGATCTCCAGGCCGCGCAGGCCCTTCTGCAGGGCCTCCTTGAAGGTCCTGCCTATGGCCATGGTCTCGCCCACGCTCTTCATGGCTGTGGAAAGCACGTCCACGGCGCCGGGGAACTTCTCGAAGGCGAAGCGGGGCACCTTGACCACGCAGTAGTCGATGGTGGGCTCGAAGCTGGCCATGGTCTCGCGGGTGATGTCGTTGGGCAGCTCGTCCAGGGTGTAGCCGATGGCCAGTTTCGCCGCCATCTTGGCGATGGGAAAGCCCGTGGCCTTACTGGCCAGGGCCGAGGAGCGGCTCACCCGGGGATTCATCTCGATGACCACCAGGTCGCCGTTGGCGGGGTTGATGGCGAACTGCACGTTACTGCCGCCGGTTTCCACGCCGATCTCGCGCATGATGGCGATGGCCGCGTCACGCATGATCTGGTACTCGCGGTCGGTGAGCGTCTGGGCCGGGGCCACGGTGATGGAATCGCCGGTGTGCACGCCCATGGGGTCCAGGTTTTCGATGGAGCAGATGATGACCACGTTGTCCTTGCGGTCGCGCATCACCTCCAGCTCGAACTCCTTCCAGCCCAGCACCGACTCCTCGATCATCACCTCGTGGGTGAGGCTGGCCGACAGGCCCGAGGCGGATATATCCTGCAAGTCCTCCAGGTTGTAGGCTATGCCGCCGCCGGTGCCGCCCAGGGTGAAGGCCGGGCGCACCACCAGCGGAAAGCCTATCTCCTTGGCGGCCCGGGCCGTATCTTCCAGGGAGCGGCAGATGGCGCTCTGGGGCACCCGCAGGCCGATGTTCTCCATGGCCTTGCGGAAAAGCTCGCGGCTCTCGGCCTTCTTGATGACCTCCGGGGTGGCCCCGATCATCTCGATGCCCAGGCGCTCCAGGATGCCGGTCTCGGCCACCTGCAAGGCGGTGTTCAGGGCGGTCTGGCCGCCCAGGGTGGGCAGGATGGCGTCGGGGCGCTCCTTCTCCAGCACCTCGCAGACGTAGCCCGGGGTGATGGGCTCCACATAGGTGCGGTCGGCCATCTCCGGGTCGGTCATGATGGTGGCGGGGTTGGAGTTTATCAGCACCA
>JAKAGJ010000627.1 GCA_021815655.1 Deltaproteobacteria bacterium
GCTGGGGCTCACGGTAATCCCCGGCGTGGAGATCAGCATCCAAGGCGATGAACTCCTGGGCAAGCCGGCCTCCCTGCACGTGCTGGGGCTGTGGGTGGACCGCCGTCACCCCGGCCTCTTGGCGGGGCTGACCACCCTGCAAGAGGCCCGCGCCCGGCGCAATCCCCAGATCGTGCGGAAGTTCAACGAGCTGGGCATACCGCTCACCCTGGAGGAGGTGGCCGCCCACGCCGGCGGCCAGCTCATCGGCCGCCCCCACTTCGCCCAGGCCCTCCTGGAACGCGGCCTGGTCAGGGACCGCGGCGAGGCCTTTGGCCGCTACCTGGCGGCCGGGGCCCAAGCCTACGTGCCCAAATATCGCTTTCCGCCGGCGGAAGGCATCGCCCTCTTGCGCGCCGCCGGCGGCCTGCCGGTGCTGGCCCACCCCGGCCTCTTGAAGCTGCCGCACTTTGACCTGGAATCCCTGGCGCGCCGCCTCATGGACATGGGTTTGGAGGGGCTGGAGGCCCTGTACAGCGAGCATGACAGCGCCACCCGCCTGGGGCTGACCCGCCTGGCCGCCCGCCTGGGCCTGGTGGTCAGCGGCGGCAGCGACTTCCACGGCCGGGCCAAGCCGGAGATCGCCCTGGGCACCGGCCGGGGCGATCTGCGGGTGCCGGCCAGCCTGCTGACGGCCCTGCTGGAGCGGCGGGAGCGCGTGCGCACAAGCGCACATTGACTTGGACCGGCGGCTCCCGATTGTGTTAGCCTGACTTCATAATCCGATTCATCAATATGGATGCCGCCGGCCCGTGACCAACCTGCCCCCACGCCGCCCGCGACAGCGGGACATCCATGTCTAGCCCGGCCATGCTCCTGACCGTGCTGGGCTCGGGCTCCTGCGAGCTCAGGCGGGAGCGCTCCTCGCCGGCCTACCTGCTGGAGGCCCAGGGATTTGGCCTGCTGCTGGACCTGGGCCAGGGCGCCCTGCGCCGGCTCCTGGACAGCGGCCGCGACCCCGCCGCCCTGGGGGGCCTCTTGCTCTCCCACCACCACCCCGACCACCTGGGGGACCTCATCCCCCTGCTTTTCGCCCTGAACTACGACCCCCGCCTGCGCCAGCGGGCCAGCTTAAGCCTCCTGGCCCACGCCGGCCTGGAGCCGCTTCTGGCCGGGCTGGAAGGCCTCTTCGGCTCCTGGCTGACCCCGCCGCCGGAGCGCCTGGCCCCCACCTGGCTGCAACCCGGACAGGAACTGGCCCTGGGGCCCTGGCGCCTGCGCGCCGCGGCGGCGGAGCATACCCCCTTTAGCCTGGCCTATCGCCTGGAGCGGGAGGGGGCCAGCCTGGTCTACCTGGGCGACAGCCAGGCCAGCCCTCAATTGGCCGAGTTCTGCCTGGGGGCGGACCTGCTCATCGCCCACTGCGCCGGCAGCGACCAGGCCCCCAAGCCGGGGCACCTAAGCCCCCGCCAGGCCGGACGCCTGGCCGCCCAGGCCCGGGCCGGGGCCTTGCTGCTGAGCCATTTCTACGTTGACGTGGACCCGGCCCAGGCCGTGGCCGCCGCCGGGGCGCTTTTTGCCGGGCCGGTGTGGGCCGCCGAGGACCTGATGTCCCTGGCCATCGCCAACGGTCACTGCCAAATCCTGGTGCCCCATGGCTAGCCGCGGCTGGCGCTCGCCCCTCTTGGGCCGGTTCCTGGGCCTGGCGGCCCTGACGGGGCTTTTGGGATTGGCCGGCCTGTGGTGGTTGCACCATTGGTCCCTGGAGCGGCACCTGCGCGCGGCCCTGGTGCAACAGCTCGCGGTGCAGGCCGACCTGATCGCCGCCCATATAAAAAGCCATTTAAACATCGTGGACCTGCACCGCCACCACGAGGGCCTGATGGTGCGCCAGGAGTTGGAGGTGCTGGCCCGCTCCTACCTGGAGATGTGCCAGGCCGCCTACCGGCGCCAGCAAAAGGGGCAGCAGAGCCGGCGACAGGCCCAAGATTTCGTGCGCCAGGCCCTCTTGGGGCAAAAGGTGGGACGCACCGGCTATCCCTATGTCTGGGACATCAGCCGCGCGCCGGAGCACATCATCCTGGCCGTGCACCCCAAGATTCAAGGCACCGACGTGGCCTACGTGGATTTCGTGCGCCAGGGCGCCCTGATGAAGCGGGGCTATCTGGAATACCGTTGGGCCAACCCCGGCGAGGATGAGGTGCGCGACAAGGTGGCGGCCCTGGAGTACTTCGAGCCCTGGCAATGGGTCATCTGCGTGGGCGCCTACCGCGAGGAGTTCAACCTACTGGTGGACCAGGACTTCTACCGCCAGGCCCGGCGGGAGCTGGACCGCTACCTGGCGGACCTGCGGCCGGGGCCGGGCGGCCGGGCCCTGGTGCTGGACGGCCAGGGCCATCCGTCCCTGGGGGCGCCCCCAGACCAGGTCCGGCACCTGGAACCGGAACTGGTGCGGGCCGCCCTGAGCCAGGAGCAGGGCACCATGCGCCTGGAGGGTCCGGGTGGGGCGCGGGTGGCGGTCTTTCGCCATGTGCCGGCCTTGGGGCGGCTCTTGCTGCTGGCCCCGGAGGCAAACTTCCT
>JAKAGJ010000628.1 GCA_021815655.1 Deltaproteobacteria bacterium
GTAACGGGTCGGTTGAGGCCTGGCTTCGGGCCGGCCTCCCGGCTCCCGTTGAAGGTTGACCGCTGGTACGGGGCAAGAACTCGGTGCCCCCGGCTGGGCCGTAACGGGTCGTTTGAGGCCTGGCTTAGGGCCGGCCTTCCCGGCTCCCGGTGAAGGTTGACCGCTGGTACGGGGCAAGAACTCGGTGCCCCCGGCTGGGCAGTAACGGGTCGTTTGAGGCCTGGCTTCCGGCCGGCCTTCCCGGCTCCCGTTGCGGCCTTGTCGAAACCCCAACCCCAGACAGCGTCATTGCCAAGCCCCGGAGGGGACGAGGCAATCGCGGCCCAAATTTTCCAGCTCTCCCCAATTCGTCACGCGCCTGCTTGGTCGCCTCGCTCCTGGCAATGATGCCATTCCCCTACTTTTTCTTGTCCTCGATCTCCTGCCGCGCCAGGGGATTGAAGAAATTGGTGGCCACGTACATGTTGAAGGCCAACTCCCGGGGCCACAGCCCCAGGCGGTCAGCCTCCTGTAGCTCCTGGTCATGTCGAATGGGCCGGCCGTTGACCATCAAGACCCGCACCACGTCGCCCATGAGCCCCAGGGCCTTTAGCGCGTCGGAAACCCTGGCCCCGCCGGGCAGCTCCAGGAGCAGTTCCCCGGCCTGATGCCCTGGTACCCGCTGGCGCAGCGGGCCCCCCAGCTTCACGGTTATGTGCATGCTTTTCCCCATGAAGAGGGCCGGAGGCCTGGCGACCTCCGGCCCTTGGTCGCGGCTTATGGTGCCTAGAACTTCAAGGTGTCGTCCAGTTCGGCGTCGGAGACATCGAAGACCACGCCATGGGGGGGAAGCTTCTCATACTTGAAGAAGTCAGGCAGCCGGTCGTCGGCGGAGTTGAAGCCGGCGCGGGTGTTGAAGTCCTTCTCCATGGTCAGCACCCTGGCCCCCAGGGAGCCCACGTCGTCGCCGGTGAGGTTCAGGCCGAACTTGGCGTTGAGCATGTCCACCACGGCCACGAAGGCGTCGGGGATGTCCAGCACCGCGAAGGCCACGAACAGGCACAGGCCGGCGGAGTCGATGGCGGCGGTAGCGGCTTGGAGGTTGCGTGACAAGGCCGCCTGCCCCGCGGGCTTGAGTGGGTCAACCGAGCCGCCCACGCTGAGGATGTTGGCCGTAACCGAGTAGCCGGCGGTGTGGTCGGCGCCCATGGGGGAGGTGGCGTAGGTAACGCCGATGCCCTTGACCGCCCGGGGGTCGTAGGCCGGCATGGATTGGCCCTTGACCACCGGCACATGGCTGACCCCGAATACCCGCCCCACGGTGGCCGTGCCCGAGCCTAAAATGCGCCCCAAGGGCGTGCCCTGGCCAACTTCCTGGAGCAGTTTCTCGGCCCCGGCGGCGTCGCCGAACTTGAGCAGCCCACTGTCCATGGCCACGGCCATGGCGCAGCCGGTTTCGATGGTGTCCAGGCCGATGTCGTCGCACAGGCGGTCATAGCGGGCGATGGCGTCCAGGTCGTCGATGCCGCAGTTGGGGCCGAAGGCCCAGACCGTCTCGTACTCCGGCCACTTGCTAACGAACTTGCCCTGGGCGTCCAAAAAGTCGCCCGAGCAGCGGATGATGCAGCCGCCCATGCAGCCGCGGGTGGGATTGCCGCCGCGCTTGACCGTGACCTCGTTCAAGGTTTCGCCGGCCACCTTCTCGGCGCCCTCGAAACGTCCGGCGGTGAAGTTGCGCGTGGGCAGGCCGCCGGCCTCGTTGAGGATGTTGATCAGCACGTCGGTGCCGTAGGTGGGCAGACCGCCGCTGGTGACGGGATGCTCGCCCAGGGCCTTGGCGAAGCGCTTGGCCGCTTCCTTGAAGGCCTCGGGATGAACCAGGGGTACGCTGGCGGTGCCCTGGGGGTCGATGACCATGGCCTTGAGCCCCTTGGAGCCCATGACCGCGCCCAGGCCGCCGCGCCCGGCGTGGCGGGTGGGGCGCAGCTCGCGGTCGCTGAAGGCCACCGAGGCCGAGTTGAGCCTCATCTCGCCGGCCTGGCCGATGCTGACATAGCCGGCCTTGTCGCCGTACACGGCGCTGAGCTTCTCCACGGTGGCGTAATTGCCCAGGCCCTTGAGGTCATCGGCCGGCTTGAGCTGGGCCTGGTCCTGCCCAACCACCAGGGTGTAGAGCTTGCCCTGGGGCGCTTGACCCTCCACGATGATGGCCGCCAGCCCCAACCTGGCCAGGTATTGCCCGGCCTGGCCACCGCTGTTGGCCTCCTTGATGCCGCCGGTCAGCGGGCTCTTGGCCCCCACCGAGACGCGCCCGCTGTTGGCGGCGTTGGTGCCGCCCAGGAGGCCCGGGGCCAGGATCAGTTTGTTGCGGGGCCCGATGGGGTTGCAGGTGGGGTCCACCTCGCGGGCCACCACCGCCGAGGTCAAGCCCCGGCCGCCCAGGCCCTGGTATTCCGGGGCGATATCCTCGTAGCTGACCTTCAGGTTGGTCATGTCTACGCGAAGAATCTTGAACATGGCGCAATCCTCCTCAGGCTTTTTAGTTGGCAAGGTCTAACTAAGAAGAT
>JAKAGJ010000629.1 GCA_021815655.1 Deltaproteobacteria bacterium
CCAAAGTTCCGCGCTGTTGTTTTGGTCAATGGCGATCCTGAACATTTCATCCATCCAATTTTGGTCGGTCAGCTTTTCCCCCGCTCCCGCCATCCCTGGGATGCGGGCCGGCGGGGAGAGGGCGAGATCTTGTGCTATTTTCAAGATTGAGACATCGGCCCCTGGTCTTCGCGGGTCGCTCCTTTTAGCAAAAAAAGGGGCTAGGCCTTGCGACCTAACCCCTTGATATTGTGGCGGGGACGACGAGGCTCGAACTCGCGACCTCCGGCGTGACAGGCCGGCGCTCTAACCAAACTGAGCTACGCCCCCGCGTAGGCTTTTCCTTTTCAACCCTTGGGCGCGGTCCTTGGCCCGCGCTGACCACAGCCTTGGTTTGCTGGTGGTAGGCGGAACAGGACTCGAACCTGTGACCCCCGGCTTGTAAGGCCGATGCTCTCCCAACTGAGCTACCCGCCCACTGGTCGGGGCCGGCCACATCGAGGCTAGGCTGACCTCCGCGCCCCCTGAAGGGGATTACTATTTATCAACAGATCGCTTGCTTGTCAATAGGCTCTTGCAGCGATGAGCCCGCGATTTTTCAAGCCTAATGACCTAGGGGCCTAGTGGGCCACCACCTCGGGGACCGCCTCGCCGGCCGCGGGCCGCGGGATGCAATAAGGCTCGTCCGGGGCCTGGAACAGGCACTCGGGGTCCTCCAGGGCCAGGGCCTGCTTCAGCACCTGGTCCATGTGCTCCACGGGCACCAGTTCCACCATCTTGAGCACC
This sequence comes from Deltaproteobacteria bacterium, assembly GCA_021815655.1. Lineage (GTDB taxonomy): Bacteria > Desulfobacterota > Desulfarculia > Desulfarculales > Desulfarculaceae > JACRDC01. The sequence continues at coordinate 766 of JAKAGJ010000629.1, forward strand.
TTGGCCGGGATTTCCTTGATGTCCTTCTCGTTGTCCTTGGGGATCAGCACCTTCTTGATGTTGACCCGGTGGGCGGCCAGAATCTTCTCGCGCAGGCCGCCGATGGGCAGCACCCGGCCGCGCAGGGTTATCTCGCCGGTCATGGCCACGTCGGCGCGCACGGGTATGCGGGTCAACGCGCTGACCAGGCTGGTGGCCAGGGTGATGCCCGCCGAGGGGCCGTCCTTGGGGATGGCGCCCTCGGGCACGTGGATGTGGATGTCCACCCGCTGGTAAAAGTCCTCGGGCAGGCCCAGGGCGCGGGCGCGGGAGCGCACGTAGCTCAAGGCGGCCTGGGCCGATTCCTGCATCACCTCGCCCAGCTTGCCGGTGATGATAAGCTTGCCCTTGCCTGGCATTATCATGGCCTCGGTGGTGAGCACCTCGCCGCCCACCTCGGTCCAGGCCAGGCCGTTGGTCAGCCCCACGTAGTCGCGGTCCTCGGGCAAGCCATGGCGGAACTTGGGCACGCCCAGGTAGCCCTCCACGGCGCTGACCGGCACGCTGACCTGGCCGTCGCGGGCGCCATCGCTAACCAGCTTCTTGGCCGCCTTGCGGCAGATGCTGGCCAGCTCACGCTCCAGGTTGCGCACGCCGGCCTCGCGGGTGTAGCGCTGGATGATCTCCAGGATGGCCTTGTCGCTGACCTGCACCTGGCTGGGTTTGAGCCCGTTGGCCTTGGCCTGCTTGGGCGCCAGGAACTGCTTGGCGATGGAGAGCTTCTCCAGTTCGGTGTAGCCGGGCAGACGGATGATCTCCATGCGGTCCTGCAGGGGTGCCGGGATGGAGAAGAGGGTGTTGGCGGTGGTGATGAACATCACCTCCGAGAGGTTGTAGTCCACGTCCAGGTAGTGGTCATTGAAGGCGTAGTTCTGCTCGGGGTCCAGGACCTCCAACAGCGCCGCCGAGGGGTCGCCGCGGAAATCGGTGGACATCTTGTCCACCTCGTCCAGGCAGAAGACAGGGTTGACGCTCTTGGCCCGGCGCAGGGACTGGATCACCTTGCCGGGCAGGGCGCCGATATAGGTGCGGCGATGGCCCCGAATCTCGGCCTCGTCGCGCACCCCGCCCAGGGAGAGCCGGATGAAGTTGCGCCCCATGGCCCGGGCGATGGAGCGGGCCAGGCTGGTCTTGCCCACGCCGGGCGGGCCCACGAAGCACAGGATGGGTCCCTTGATCTTGCGCATCAGGGACTGCACGGCCAAAAACTCCAGAATGCGCTCCTTGGGCTTCTCCAGGCCGTAGTGGTCCTCGTCCAGGATGCGCTGGGCCTCGTTGATGTCCAGCTTGTCGCGGGTGCGCTCGTTCCAGGGCAGGGCCAGGAGCCAGTCCACGTAGTTGCGCACCACGGTGGCCTCGGCGCTCATGGGCGACATCATCTTGAGCTTCTTCAGCTCCTGGCGCACCTTCTCGGCCGCCTCGCGGGGCAGACGCTTCTGCTTGAGCTTCTCCTCAAGCTCTTTCACCTCGTTCTTGCTGTCGTCCTTGTCGCCCATCTCCTTCTGGATGGCGCGCATCTGCTCGTTCAGATAATACTCGCGCTGGGTCTTCTCCATCTGGCGCTTGACCCGGCTCTTGATGCGCTGCTCGATCTGCAATATCTCGATCTCGGCGCGCATCAGCTCGAACAGGCGCTCCAGGCGGCGATTGGGCTCCAGTATCTCCAGGAGCTTCTGCTTGTCCTCCAGCTTGAGCGGTAGATGGCCCACCAGTGTGTCGGCCAGCACCCCGGGGTCGCT
>JAKAGJ010000630.1 GCA_021815655.1 Deltaproteobacteria bacterium
TGGGGGCGGCTCTATTCCATCTTTGATTTCACCGACGCCCTGGCCGCGGGCAGCCTGCACCGCGCCTTGACCAGCTATGACCAGCTCAATTCCCTGGGTGAGCCGGCGGTAAAGGTTCTGGCCATGGTCACCCGGCTGTTCAGGCAGTTGTTGGAGGCCCGGCGGGCCCTGGACCAGGGCAACGGAGCGGGTCAGGCCGCCCAATCCCTGCGTCTGCCGCCGGCGGCGGCGCGCACCATCCTGGAGCGGGCGCAAAAAGAGGGCGCGCCGGCCTTGGCCGGGCGCCTGGGGCGCATCCTTACGGCGGACTTGGCGCTGAAATCCTCGCCCGGCAGCGACCGGGTAATCATGGAGCGCCTGATCTTGGACCTGTGCGCGGGCAAGGACACGCCCCCGCCGGCCTCGGTTTGAGGCGGCAGGGGCGTGGGTACCTGGCTAGGCGGTAAGGGCTTGGACCTGACGGGACAGGCGGGCGATGTAGCGCGAGGCGGCGTTGTCATGGATCACGCCCTGGCCCGCGGCCTTGTCGATAACGCTGGCGGCCTGGCGCAGGGCGCTCTGGGCCGCGCTGGCATCCTTGCCCTCCAGGGCCTGGCGGACGCTTTTCACGGCATTGCGCACGCGGGTGCGCGCGGCCTTGTTGCTCATGCGAGCCTTTTCGCTCTGCTTGGCCCTCTTGATGGCGGAAGCGTGGTTGGCCACCTTGGCAATCCTCCGAAGTTGTCACAAGTCAAGGGGAAAACGGCCCCCCAGGGCCGCAAGGATCAAGACCCAACATTTATCGGGCCAGCGCCCCAGTGTCAAGGGGTTTTCTTTGGGCGATTATAGCACAAGGCCAGGCCGTGTCGAATCCTAGCGAACAGCACCGCATCGCCCGCGCCGCCGGCGTGGTGGGTTTGGCCACTCTGCTCAGTCGGGTGGGCGGCTTCGCGCGCGATCTGGTGATCGCCTATTTCTTCGGGGCCGGCCCGGCGGCGGACGCCTTTTTCGTGGCTTTTCGCATACCCAACCTGCTGCGGCGGCTGTTCGCCGAGGGCACCCTGACCATCGCCTTCATCCCCGTTTTTACCGAGGTGCTGGCCAGCAAGGGCAAGGAGGAGGCCCTGCTGCTGGCCCGCTCCACCTACGGATTGCTGAGTCTGATCCTTTTGGTGGTCTGCGCCCTGGGCATGACCTTCTCCGCCGAGGTGGTGCACGTCATGGCTCCGGGCTTTGCCCCTGGCGGCCCGGCCCACGACCTGAGCGTGACCCTGACCCGCTGGTGCTTCCCCTACATTTTCTTTGTCAGCCTGGCCGCCCTGGCCGCCGGGGTGCTCAATTCCCTGGATCATTTTTTCGCCCCGGCGGCCTCGCCGGTGCTGCTCAACGTATTCCTGATAATCAGCCCCGCGTTGCTGGCCTCGCGGCTGGACCCGCCGATCCTGAGCCTGGCCGTGGGCGTGCTCCTGGGCGGCGCGGCCCAGCTCATGCTGAACCTGCCTTACCTGCGCGCCCGGGGAGTCAGCCTGCTGCCGGCCTGGGACCTGCACAACCCCCACCTGCGCCGCATCGTGCGCCTGATGGGACCGGCCATCTTCGGGGCGGCGGTGTACCAGGTCACCGTGGCCCTGAACACCCTGCTGGCCTCCTACCTGCCCCACGGCAGCGTCAGCTACCTTTACTACGCCGACCGGCTCATCGAGTTCCCCCTGGGCATCTTCGCCATCGCCGTCTCCACGGCCATCCTGCCCAGCCTGTCACGCCAGGCCAGCCAGGGCGACCACCAGGCGCTGAAGCAGACCATGGCCTATGGACTGCGCCTGACCATGTTCATCAACCTGCCGGCCATGGTGGGGCTGATCGTGCTGGCCAAGCCCTTGGTCCTGCTCTTGTTCACCCGGGGCCAGTTCGGCGAGCACAGCGCCCAGGCCACGGCCCGGGCCCTGGTGGGTTACGGCCTGGGGCTGTGGGCCTTCGCCGCCGTGCGCTCGGTGCTGCCGGCCTTCTACGCCCTCAAGGACACCACCACCCCGGTGAAAGTGGCGGCCTTCTGCCTACTGGTCAACCTGGGGGTGAGTCTGGCCCTGATGCGGCCCTTGGCCCACGTGGGCTTGGCCCTGGCCACCACGGTCTCGGGGACGGTGAATTTCCTGGTGCTGTTGTGGTGCCTGCGTCAGCGCCTGGGTCCCCTGGGCGGGCGAACGCTGCTAATAAGCAGCCTGCGCATGGCCCTGGCCTCGGCCTTGATGGGCCTGGTGGTGTGGCTGGTGGCCTATGGCCTGGACTGGGGGCACAGCGGTGGCTACCTGCGCCGCGCGGTGCGCCCCCTGGCCGGCATGGCGGCGGGCGCGGGTGTCTATCTGCTGGCGGCCTGGCTGTTGCGCATCAAGGAATTGGGCGAGGTATGGCAGGTAATCCGCCGACGCCAGGGTTGATGAGGCGGCAATGCGCGGCTATTGGCGCTGCCATGATAGACAAAAACACGACGAGCTGGCGAGGCATACACCTATATTGATTGATAAAGGGTACTAGGGTCAGCTTTGATGCTATTGATGTGTGGA
>JAKAGJ010000631.1 GCA_021815655.1 Deltaproteobacteria bacterium
GTCCTGCCCATCACCCCCCAAGGGCAGGTGGTGCTGATACGCCAGTGGCGCCAGGGCAGCGGGCAGGCCTCCCTGGAGATACCCGGCGGCATCATCGACCCCGGCGAGACCCCGGAGCAGGCCGGCCTCCGCGAGCTCCTGGAAGAAACCGGCTACGCCGCCGCCCAGATGGTGCGCCTAGGGCAGGTCAATCCCAACCCGGCCCTGTTCGACAACACCTGCCACTCCTACCTGGCCCTGGGAGCCACGCCCCAGGCCGGCCAACGCCTGGACGACGGCGAGCGCATCGAGGTGCTCACCCGGCCTCTGGCCGACCTGCCCGGCCTGGTGCAAGACGGCTCCATAGACCACAGCCTGGTGCTGGCGGCGCTGTGCTTCTTCTGGCTGCGAGGCGGCTGGCCGCCGCCGGGGGCGCCGTCTTGCGGCCCTGGGCAGTAAGGCCTTGTTTGCGCCGGCGTTTTGGTGTAAGCCAAGCACAGTGTTCTGTTGGAGGAAATGCCATGGTCGAGCAGAGTCTCATGGCCCGCCTGCCCAAGGTGGATCAGGTGCTGGCCCGGGCGGAGCTGGCGGCCCTGGCCGCGAGCGTGCCGCGCCCGCTGATCTTGCAGGCCGTGCGCCTGGTGCTGGAGGACCTGCGCGGCCGCCTGTTGGCCGGCCAGGGAGTGGAGCCGGAGGAACTGGCCCTGGCCCAGGTGGCCGGCGCCGCCGCCGCCCAGGCCCGCCAACTGGCCCGCCCCAGCCTGCGGCGGGTGGTCAACGCCACCGGGGTGGTGGTGCACACCAACCTGGGACGCTCGCTCTTGGCCGAGGAGGCGTGCAAGCGCCTGGTCGAGCTTAACCGCGCCTACAGCAACCTGGAGTATGACCTGGCCGCCGGCGCCCGGGGCAGCCGCTACGTGCACGTGGCCGGCATCCTCAAGGAATTGACCGGCGCCGAGGCGGCCCTGGTGGTGAACAACAACGCGGCCGCGGTTTTCTTGAGCCTGCAATCGCTGGCCGCCGGCCGCGAGGTGATCGTCAGCCGCGGCCAGCTGGTGGAGATCGGCGGCTCCTTCCGCATCCCCGACGTCATGGCCAAGAGCGGGGCCATCCTGCGCGAGGTGGGCACCACCAACAAGACCCACCCCCGCGACTTCGAAAACGCCATCACCTCCAACACGGGCTTGTTGCTCAAGGTGCACACCAGCAACTTCGCGGTGGTGGGCTTTCACCAGGAAGTCAGCCTGGGCCAGATGCGCCAAATAGCCGACCGCTACCACCTGCCCCTGATGGAGGACCTGGGCTCGGGCAGCCTGGTGGATTTCTCGCCTTGGGGGCTGGCCAGAGAGCCCACGGTGCAGGAGGCCCTGGCCGAGGGGGCCGATCTGGTCACCTTCTCGGGCGACAAGCTCCTGGGCGGACCCCAGGCCGGGGTGATCCTGGGCAAGGCCGAGCTGATCGAGCGCCTACGGGCCAATCCCCTGAACCGGGCCTTGCGCATCGACAAGCTGACCCTGGCCGCCCTGGAGGCCACCCTGGAGCTGTACCGCGAGCCCCAGCAGGCCTTGCGCCAGATACCCACCCTGCGCATGCTCTGCCGCCCCTATCAGGAGCTGCGCAACCAGGCCGCGGCCCTGGCCCGGCGGCTCAAGGCCCTGAAACTGCCGCGTCTGGGCGTGGGCACCCGCGAGGGCTTTAGCCGGGTGGGCGGCGGTGCCATGCCCTTGGCCGCCCCGCGCACCCGTCTCCTGGAGGTGAGCGTGCAAGGTTTGAGCACCACCCGCCTGGAGGAATCGCTGCGCTTGGGCGATCCGCCCATCATCGCCCGCCTGGAGGACGGACGCCTGCTCCTGGACGTGCGCACCCTGGTGGGCGACGACCACGAGGCGATCGTCCAGGCCCTGGCCCGCCTGGCCGGCGCCGCCTGCCCGGTCTGAGGCCGGCGGGTCGGGCTCGCCCGGTCTTGCCCGCAATACTTCCCACGCTCGCCGCTCATGCGCCCTTTTGGAGGTGACCTTGGCCCCCGACCTGTTGCCCCCGGCTCCCGAGCTGACCTACGAACTGCTACTACGCTTCGAGGAGACCCTGAAACCGCCCTTCAGGCGCGCCCTGGCCAGCGGACGCGTGGACCTGCTGCCTCCGCCGCCGGCCGATCCCAACTCCGACGAGCCCCTGGCGCGGGCCGTGACCAAGGGCCGGGCGGTCTTTGACGAGCGGGGCGGGCGCCTGGTGGTGCCCCTGGTGGCCGAGGGACGCACCCTGGGCCTGTTGGTCATCTGGGGGGTGGTGGCCGAGCAACTGGCCCCGGCGGTGAGCCCCTTCCTGTCCTCGCTGGTGGAGACGGCCCTGGACCTGGTGCGCTTGCGCCTGGCCGCCGAGAGCGACCCGGTCACCGGCCTGTACAACGAGCCGGCCCTGGACGAGGCCCTGATTCACGCCCTGGGCCGCCTCACCCCGGCCAAGGTGCGCGGCCGGCCGGCCCTGGACCGCCAGGGCCTGGACGAGGGCCTGTCGCTGCTGGCTTGCCAGCCCGAAGGCCTGCCGGGGCTCTTGGAGCGT
>JAKAGJ010000632.1 GCA_021815655.1 Deltaproteobacteria bacterium
CTGGCAGGCGGCCAGGGAGGCCACCGAGAACTCCCCCAGGTCCAGGCTCAGGTGGATGCCCTCGGCCTGGTAGCCCAGGTCGCAGAGCACCTGCCACAGGGCCAGGGAATCCTTGCCGCCGCTCACGGCCACCAGCACCCGCTGGCCGGGCTCCAGCATGGCGTACTTCTTGATGGCCTTGGCCACCTGCCCCTGGAAGAAGACCTCCAGGCAGGGGTCGCAGAAGCGGGCGTTGAACTGGCGGAAGCGATGGCGGGCCGGTGCCTTGCAACGGCTGCATTTCATGCCGGGGTCGGTCATGCAGGGGAGTATATCCGATAACAAGCCACGATCAAACGAGTAGGTTTTATGGCAACGGGAGAGGCAGGCCAGGGATGGTCTGCTTTGGACGCAACATCACGGTATAACGGGTAAAACCTGGCTATTGCCCGGCCGGTAGGCAAGCCGGGCCAGGGCCGGCCTGGCTTGACTATTGAGGTAGCCCCAAGGCCAAAAGGCTAGGCCCGGGGTGGGCGTTGGCCCTCCGAAACCCCCGGCTCCCACAAGCCACCCCCCGCCGCGTAGAGGCTCAAGGGGATGAAGACCAGGGCCATGGGCACCATGTACAGGCGCGTCTCGGCCCACCAGGCCAGGATGGTGTGCACCACGAACCAGGCCGGCGCCACCACCCAGAACATGCGCCCCAGGGCCGTGGGCGCCCGCCTGAGGCCGAAAAAGGCCAGCAGGGGCAGCACCCCCAGGGTCTTGAAGAGCTGGCGGTAGCCGTCGGGGTCCTTGAAGAAGTTGAAATAGATAAAATCCGTGCCCGGATTGTCGATGTATTTGTTGAACACCGCGTGCCCCAGGAACAGATGCATCACCCCGTACACCGCCAGCCACACCCCCAGGGCCAGGGCCGTGACCTTGATTTCCCGCCGGGGCAGGGTCAGGGGCCGCCACTTGAAGGCGCAGGCCAGGGGCAAAACGGTGATGAGGATGGAGGTCTCCTTGTTCAGGGCCGCCAGGGGCGCCAGGCAGATCAGCGCCGGCCAGCGCCGGTCCAGGACCAGCACCCCGGCCAGCAGAAATACGCTAATATCCAGGAAAGTGGCGATGTTCAGGCCGCTGCGGTAGCTGGTGGGGAACATGGCGAAGGCCAGGATGCCCAGGCCCAGGATCACCGCCCGCCGGTTGAGCCCCAGCTTGCGGTAGAAGAGCCCCGCCAGCAGGAACATCAGGAGGTCCGTGAAGTAGCGGCCCCAGAAGAGCAGGCTGGCCGGGGCGGGATCGCTTTCATGGCCCCGCAGCAGCCACTCGATGCCGGCCAGGGCGTAGTCGCTGAGCACCCGGTAGGCCCGGTGGTCCGAGTGACGGTTCTCCACCACCCCCCGGTGGAACTGCCAGTCCTCGTTGGACAGGTGATCGTGCCCGGCGGCCCAGTCGCCCCATTGCACCTGGCTGTGGGTGGTGTGCCAGCTGGCCACCACGGCCAGCAGGATCACCGCCGCCACGAAGCCCAGGCCCCAGGCCCGCCGCCGCCAGCCGCCGGCCGCCGGGGCATCGGCGGCCCTGACCGTGGGCATGGCCCAGAGCAAAAACACCGCCATCAGGCCCAGGCCCAGGCCAAAGAGGCAGGCCGGCTCCAGCCACTCCACCATTTTGAGCCAGGCGCGGTAGTTGCCCAACTCGATGGCGGCCAGGTCCCGGCCCTCCAGCAGGCGGTACTCCTCCTGACCCGGCCCCTTGACCAACAACCGCATCCACCCCGCCCCCTGGCGGTTGTGCAGCTCCATCTTCAGCAGAATCGGGCCGGCCTCCAGACTCACCCGGGCCGACCCCTGGTTGAAATCGCTGGTGCCGTTCAGGTCGATGAGGCGGCGGCGGCCCAGGGACAGGCTGCCGTAGTCGTCGCACTCCAGGCGCAGGTCATACTCCCCGGCCACGGGCACCCGCCACAGGCCATAGGCCACCTGGCAGGCATGGGCCCGCTCCATCTCCAGGGCCGAGCGCGGGGCCAACCGGGAGCGGACGTCGCGGCCCCGGCCGTCCTCGCGGTCGTTGGTGACCGCCTCCAGGCCCAGACGCTGTTCCGAGGCCCGGGGCAGCAGCACCACCCGCCAGACCAGGGGCCAGACCGCCAGGTACAGCACCGCCAGCAGGACCATGCCCCCCGCCAAGAGCGCCCACCAGCGCCAGGCCTTGCCGCCTCCCAGTGCCATCGCCAACCCTCCCCATCTGCGCCAACCCCCGGGGGCCGGCTCGTGGCCCGACTGTGGCACACCCCCACCCCTACAGTCAAGGTGGCCGGGTGCCCCCGGCTGGGCCTAAACGGGTCGGGCCCGGTGCCCCCGGCTGGGCCTAAACGGGTCGGATGCCGCCATGGTTGAAACCAGCGCCGCAGGCTCCCGTTTCAGATATTTCCCACAACATCCTGGGGCCAATAGCGCTCGGACTCCTTCTTCCACCCAAACCCCGTGCCCCGCCTCTAGCCCGGCCATTCTTAATCGCCGGATGGCGGCCTGGGTGTTATGGCCTGCCAGCAGCAACAGAAGCC
>JAKAGJ010000633.1 GCA_021815655.1 Deltaproteobacteria bacterium
ACCTTCGCGGGGCCATCGAACGCATCGTGGCGCCCCTGGGCCGGCGCATCGACGAGCTTTCGCCCATGGTGGACGCCCGCCTGCCCGACGGCTCCCGGGTCAACGCCGTCATCCCGCCGCTGGCCGTGGACGGAGCCCTGCTCACCATCCGCAAATTTTCGCGCAACCCTCTGTCGGTGCGGGATTTGATCGACTATGGCAGCTTCAACCAGCAGATCGCCGAGCTGTTCAAGTGCTGCGTGCAGGCCAGGCTCAACGTGCTAATCTCCGGCGGCACCGGCAGCGGCAAGACCACCCTGCTCAACGTGCTGTCATCCTTCATTCCGCCCTCCGAGCGCATCGTCACCATCGAGGACTCGGCCGAGCTGAGGCTCAGCCAGCCCCACGTCTGCCGGCTGGAGAGCCGGCCGGCCAGCCTGGAGGGCACCGGGGAGGTGACCATCCGCGACCTGGTGAGGAACTCCCTGCGCATGCGCCCCGACCGCATCGTGGTGGGCGAGTGCCGGGGCGGCGAGGCCCTGGACATGTTGCAGGCCATGAACACCGGCCACGACGGGTCCCTGACCACCGTGCACGCCAACAGCCCCCGCGACTCCCTGAGCCGCCTGGAAACCCTGGTGATGTTCGCCGGCATGGACCTGCCGGCCCGGGCCATCCGCGAGCAGGTCACCTCGGCCATCAACCTGATAATCCAGCAGAGCCGCATGCCCGACGGCACCCGCAAGGTCACCCACATCGCCGAGGTGACGGGCATGGAGGGCGACGTCATCACCTTGCAGGACATCTTCATGTACCGCCAGACCGGCCTGGACGCCGAGGGCCGGGTACAGGGCAAGTTCGTGTCCAGCGGTTTCATCCCCAGCTTCATGAGCACCCTGGAGGAAAAGGGATTCAAGGTCCCCCGGGAGATTTTCATGGAGTCCTATTGAGAGGGCACTAGGAGGCGATGGCGCACATGGTCTGGAACATTCTTGGCATTCTGGCTCCGCTGGTTTTCGGCGCCGCGGCCTACCTGCTGGGCCGGCGCTATGGCCGGCAGATCAGCAACTGGTTCTACCGGCGGGGCCAGGCCCAGGCCGAGGAGATGCGCGCCACCTTCGCCCGCATGTTCAAGGAGGTTTCGCTCTGGCGCTGCCAGTTGGTGGTGGCCGCGGGCGCCCTGCTGGGGCTCTTGGCGGGCCTGTACCTCACCCGGGCACTGAGCTTCTGGCCCAACCTGGGATTCGCCCTGCTGACGGCCTACCTGGGTTGGCGCCTGCCCCGGCCGGTGATGGCCCAGCTCTACCGCCGCTACGTGCGGGGTTTTGACGACCAGCTGGTGGACGGCTTGACCATGGTGGCCAACGCCCTGCGCTCGGGCCTGTCCCTGGTGCAATCCCTGGACCTGGTGGTCAAGGAGATGCCCCCGCCCATCAGCCAGGAGTTCGGCTACATGATGGAGGAGCACCGCATGGGCACCCGCCTGGAGGAGTCCCTGGAGCGCATGTCCGAACGCATCCCCTGCGAGGACCTGGGCATCGTGGTGCAGGCCGTGCTGGTGCTCCGGGAAACCGGCGGCAATCTGTCGGAGACCTTCGACACCATCGTCTACACCATACGGGAGCGCAAGCGGGTGGAAGGCAAGATACGCGCCATGACCGCCCAGGGGGTAAGCCAGGGGATCATCCTCACCGCCATGCCCTTCGTGTTGGCCTATGTGCTGCACGTGATGAACCCCGACTACATACGCCCCCTGTTCACCACGGTCATCGGCTGGCTGCTCTTGTTGCTGATGTGCCTGCTCTTGCTGGCGGGGGGATTGATGATCCGCAAGATCGTCAAAATCGAGGTTTGATCCACCGCGCTCCAAGGAGGAAAACGTGTCCACTGCGCGACGTAACGGGTTGATGCTGGTCTGGCTGGTGCTGCTGGGTGGCCTGTTGTGCGCCTGCGGCGCCCCCGCCCCTCCCGCGCCCGCTCCCGCCCGGCCCATGCCGCGGATGGGCCAGGCGGTGGATGGCGAGGCCATCTGGTACGGCGAGATGTTCCATGGCCGCGCCACCGCCAGCGGCGAGGCCTTTGACCAGCACGGCCTCACGGCGGCCCATGCCAGCCTGCCCCTGGGCGCGGTGGTGGAGGTGACCAGCATCACCACGGGCAAGTCGGTGGAGGTGCGCATCAACGACCGCGGCCACCTGGGCGCGGGCAACGATTTGGCCTTGAGCCGGGGGGCGGCCGAGGCCCTGGGCGTGTTTCCCGTGCGGCGTTTCGCCGTGCAGTACCGCTGGGTGCGCTAGGTGCCCAGGAGGCCGCGCTGGCGGCTCACGGCCTGCCGGCGGGGGCAGGCCATGAGCGAATACGCTGGCGTGGTGGCCATAATCGTCTGCGCGCTGCTGGCGGCCTGGTATCTGCTGGTGCCGCCCCTGGTGCGGGGATTTTTGACCTTGGCCCAACGCATCATGGACATGAACCCCTAGCCCCGGCGCGCCGGGGGGCCGGGCGGCGGGCACGGAGAGAGCGCACTTGACAGTCGTTACCTTGCTGGGCATCGT
>JAKAGJ010000634.1 GCA_021815655.1 Deltaproteobacteria bacterium
GGCGGTGGAGTCGGCCGGCCGGCCGGCGGGTCGGGGACAAAGGGCTTGGGCTCGAAGGTGAGCGCCGGCGGGGGCGTGGGACGTGCTTCCGGCGGTTTGGCCGGCGCCGGGGCCGGCGGGGGCGGGGTGGGCGGCGTGGGCTCGGGCGGCTTTACGGCCGGCTGCACCGGGGCCGGCGCCGGGGCCGGCGCTTCGCCCTTCTCCAGGTTGGTGTAGAAGGAAAGCTGGGGCGGGGCCGGCGCCGGCGCCTGGGCCTGCTTGTCCGCCGGCGCCTCGGCAGCAGGCTCCGGGGCCGATTTGCCCAGGCCGGGCACGTAGCGCGCCCAGGAGCGCACGCCGGCGATCTGCTCGGGCGTGGCCAGGGAGCCTTGCCCCACCCACAGCCCCAGCACGAAGCCCCAACCCATGAGGAACAGGCACAGCAGGCCCCACAAGAGGTGCCCCGCGCGCAGGGGGCGTCGTTCCTTGGAGGCGCGCCAGGCCACTGCTACATGGCCTCCGGGGCCGAGACGCCCAGGAGCGTCAAGCCGCCCGCCAGCACGGCCCCCACGGCTAAAGCCAGCACCAGGCGGGCCGTCGTGACCGGCGGGTCCTCGAAGAGGATGTGGTGGGAGTTGTAATAGGAGTGGAAGGCCCCGGCCAGCTCGTGCAGGTAATAGGTGACGCGGTGGGGCTCCAGGTTCTGGGCCGCTCCCAGCACCATTTCGGGGTAGTCGCCCAAGAGCCGGGCCAGGGCGATCTCCTCGGGCAGGACCAGGGGCGACAGGTTGGCGCTGGCCGGATCGGGCAGGGGCACCCCGGCCTCGCCGGCCTTCTTGAGCACGCTTTTAACCCGGGTGTGGGCGTATTGCACGTAGAAGACCGGGTTGTCCATGGACTTCTGCTTGGCCACCTCCAGATCGAAGTCCAGGGGGGCCTCGGAGCGGCGGGTGAGGAAGATGAAGCGGGCGCTGTCGGAGCCCACCTCGTCCACCACCTCCTTGAGGGTAACGAACTCGCCGGCCCGGGTGGACATGGCCACCGGCTGGCCGCCGCGCAGCAGGTTGACCATCTGCACCAGCACGATGTTCAGGTCCTGGGCCGGGTGATCGAGGCCACTCATGGCCGCCTTGAGCCGGGGCACGTAGCCGTGGTGGTCGGCGCCCCAGACGTCCACCAGCATGCCGTAGCCGCGGCGGAACTTGTCCAGGTGGTAGGCGATGTCGCTGGCGAAGTAGGTGATCTCACCGTTGCCGCGCTTGACCACGCGGTCCTTTTCATCGCCGAAGGCCGTGGCCTTGAACCACAGGGCGCCCTCGGACTCATAGAGCAGCCCCCGGTCGCGCAGTTCGTCGAAGGCGGCCTGCACCGCGCCCTTTTCCACCAGTGAGCGCTCGCTGAACCAGGTGTCGATACCCACGGCAAAGGCGCCAAGATCGTCCTTGATGCCCTGCAGTATCTTGTCTCCGGCCCAGGCCGCGGCCAGGGGCACCGCCAAATCGGGGGGCATGTCCAGCACCGCGGCCTGACTGGGCATGGCCAGATACTCGGCGGCCAGGTCCCGCATGTACTCGCCGCGGTAGTGGTTGTCGGGGAATTCCTCGCCCGAGCCCCCGAGCTGGCGCGCACGCACCAAAAGCGAGCGCCCCAGGGTGGCCATCTGGTTGCCGGCGTCGTTTATGTAGTACTCGCTGTGCACCTCATAACCCACGAACCTGAGGAGCCGGGCCAGCACGTCGCCCAGGGCTGCTCCGCGTCCGTGCCCCACGTGCAAAGGCCCGGTGGGGTTGGCCGAGACGAACTCCACCAGGGCCTTCTTGCCCGCGCCCAGGCTGGCCCGGCCATAGTCAGGCCCCTCTTGCAGGATTTGGGGCAACACCGCCAGCCAGGCCCCGGGCTGGATATGGAAATTGATGAAGCCCGGCCCGGCGATCTCGGCCTTTTGCAGGATGCCGCCGGCATCGCCCAGGCGCTCCAGAATGGCCTGGGCCACGCCCCGGGGGTTCATGCGGCAGGGCTTGGCCAGTTGCAGGGCCAGGTTGCAGGCCAGTTCGCCGTGCTCGGGCTGGCGGGGGCGCTCCAGGACGATGGCTGGCGGGGTCAATTGGGGCAGGGCGCCGTCGGTTTGGGCCTGGGCCAGGGCGGCCAGCAACCTTTGGGTGAGTTTGTCCTTCATGATGGGCTATTTCTTGTCGCTGGCCAGGGCGGCGTCGCGGGTGAAGTCCGGGCACTTGGCCGCGCCGCCCTGCTGGAAGGAGAATTTTTTCTTGCAGTCGGCGCGCCAGGCGCAGACCGAGCACAGGGTGGACCCTTCCGAGGGCACCGGAGTCTTGGGGTCTTGGGGGTCCATGGATGCGCCTTCCCGCCCGGGCCGCCGCGAGTGGGGCCAGGGTCTTAGTAAGCTCTAAAAACTACAACGCCCCGGCCATGGGGTCAAGATGCCCCTGGGCGGCGGCGGTTGGCGGCGCCCAGGCCGCAGGTGATCTCATAGGATATGGTCCCGGCCCAGGTGCCCAACTGGTCGGCGGTGATCTCTCGCTGGCCAGA
>JAKAGJ010000635.1 GCA_021815655.1 Deltaproteobacteria bacterium
TCCAGGGCGGCCAGCAGCTCGGGCACCGTGAACTGGCAACCGCTGTCCACCATCAGGCCGTCCACGTGAAAGCAGGCCGTGAAGTAGCGCCCCCGGCCCAGCAGGGTGCGCGCCAGGCGAAAGCCCGTGACCGGGCCATACTTTTTGACTTGGATCATGGATTTGCCCCCAACCTGGGAGCGTGCGGGCTCTACCCCCGGGTCATATTCCAGGGCTTAGCAGTGAATGGCGCTCAAGGAAATAGAAAAATGGCCCGCCGGGCCAAGGACGCCCGGCGAGCCTGGCTAGACTGGTCAGGCCTCTAATCCTGGAGGGCTTGCAGCTGGGCCTTGGCCTCGGCCAAACGATCTTCCAGGTCCTCCACGCGCTGCCACTGCCAGGGGCGCACGGAGTGGGCCGGCAGGGCGGCCCGGGCCTCGGATAGCTCCGCGGCCAGGGCCGTCACCTGGGCCTCCAATTCCAAGCGGGAATTGGGGCTCATGCCTTGGCGGCCATGGCCTTGCCGTAGCTCTGGGACATGGGGATGCCGCCCTCCAGCAGGGCCGATTTGAGCCGCAGGCAATCGCCGGCCATGTTCATGCCCAGCACGTGCTTCATGGTGTTGTACACCCGCTCAGAGCCCTCGCCGGACCAGCCGAAGGCCCCGAAGGCACCCCCGCACTTGCCGGAGAGATTGGCCTTCTCGGCCAGGAAGAGCAGTTGCTTCATGCTCTCCATCATCTCGCCGTGATAGGTGGCCGAGCCGAAGGCGTAGGCGTCGAAACCCGCCAGGTCCTCGGCCTTTTTGATCTCGGTGGCGCTTTTGACCACCGCCTCCATGCCGCTCAGGCGCATGCCCTCGGCGATCAACTCGGCGATCTTCTGGGTCTGCCCGGTGCGGCTGGCGTATACGATCAAGCCTTTGGCCATGTGGCTATCTGCTCCTTGTAGGCGAATGGGTTGCTTTCGTCATCGCTGGCCGCTGGCGATGGCGCGGCCCAGCTCATAGGCCTCCTTGAGTAACTCGGGGTGCTCGTTGACGCTGCCCTTGCCCTCTATGCCGCGGTGCAGCAAGCCCCCCTCGTAGGTCATGTCCATGGCGTCGTAGAAATACTTGGCGGTCAGCTCCACGCCCTGGAAAAGGTTCTGCCCCTTGGTGGCGCCCACGGCGATTAGGTAGCCCTTGCCACCCTCGTACTTGCTGCGGTCCCGGCCCTTGGCAAGCAAGCGCTTGGACCAGCAGGCCTGGCTGCGGTCAATGAGGGCCTTGGCCTGGGCCGGGGCGTTGTAGAAGAAGATCGGCACTGACAGGATGATGGCCTGGGCCTCCTCCATGAGGGGGTAGACCTGGGCCATGTCGTCATCTATGACACAGACGCCGGTCTTGTCGCAGCCGCCGCACTCCAGGCAGCCCGACAGCTTGAGGCCCCGCACGTGCACGGACTTGGTCTGGGCGCCGGCGGCGCGGGCGCCCTCCAGGGCCTGGTCCAGCAAGAGGTCGCTGTTGCCCCCCTTGCGGGGGCTGCCGTAGATGCCCAGCACTTTCATGTCGCCATCCGTTTCAGGCAAAGGTGATGATGTCAAAGCCCTGCTGAATGAAAGGGGCCATGCCGGCGTGGCCGGACATATCGTCCAGCAGCGGCAGGCCCAGTCGCTCGGCCTCCTCCAGGGTGGCCATCTTGGCCGCGCAGGCCCGGCAGATGCCGGCCAGCAGGCCCTGCTGGCGCACTGAGTTGAAAAGGCCCCCGAAGGGGCCATAGCCACCGGCAAACTGGGAAACAAGCTTAGTGGCGGTGCCTTCCACCACCAAGGCCACCTCATGCCCCTGTTCCCGCAGGTCCAGGGCATTGAGCATGGCGTGTGCGAAACAGGTCATTTCGCCATTGAAGGCGAAGATGGCCAACTGGCGCATGGCGATCCTCCGATTGCCCCACGCAAAGGCCCCAGGCCCCCCGGCGCGTTTTAAGCCCGGGGTACTAACCCAGGCGCTTGTCCTGGCCGGTGCCGGCGCAGTCGGGGGTGTAGCAGCTCACGTCCAGGAAATCGCATTTTTCCTTGCACGCGGGGCAGGTCTCCGGCGGCGGAGGCGTGGCGGTCAAGGTGTAGCCGCACTTGGAGCATTTCCAGGTCATCTGGGCATTCTGCATTGTTACTTCCAACTCCTTGTGAGGGTATGCATCCGGCCCGCGGTACAGCCGGCGGCCGGTGCGGAACCTAGCTGGCCGTGGCGCAGCCGGGGCCGGCCAAGGGACGAAACATCTTCTTGCCCACCCCGCAGATGGGGCAGGTGTAATCCTCGGGCATGTCCGCCCAGCAGGTCCCCGCGGCCACCTTGCGCTTCTTGCAGCCCTTGTCAGGGTTGTAGATATAGCCGCAGTTGGGGGTTTGGCACTGGTACATCTCTTCCGGCTTGGCCACGGGTTTCCTCCCCAGGGGTACGGTGACTGGCGCGCTGTACTCTTAAGTATGGCACAGCCAGGGCGAAAGCAAAAAAATTTATATTACGGATGATAACTATTACGAAGATTAACTGGTCCCACCGCGGC
>JAKAGJ010000636.1 GCA_021815655.1 Deltaproteobacteria bacterium
CGGCGTTCAAGCCCTCCAGGATGCCCAGGTTGGCCAGGTGCCGGACCGGGTCGGCGCCGTACTGGCGGCGCAGGCTGGCGATCTCCCGCGCCGTCTCCGAGGCGTGTATGAACCAGGGCGCGCCCACCTCCCCGGCCAGGCGGCTGGTCTCCTGCAAGGTCTGGGGCGAGCAGGTGTAGCAGGAATGGGCGAAGAGCCCGGGGGTGACCAGGGGCGAGCGCCCCTGCCAGGCCTCCAGGAAGTCCCGGCAGACCGCCATCTTGGCCGTCGGGTCCGGGATGCCCGGCGCCGGGAAGTCCACTATGCCCTGGCAGACGATGGCGCGCATGCCCGCCTGGGCGTAGGCCCGAGCCGCGGCGTCCATGCAGAAATAGGCGTCGCAGACCGTGGTGCCGCCGCCCAGCAGCATCTCGCCGGCGGCCAGCAGGGTGCAAAGCTCAACCATCTCAGGGTTGACCCAGCGGGCCTCGGCGGGAAAGATATGCTCGGTCAGCCAGGCCTCCAGGTTCAGGTCGTCGGCCAGGCCCCGAAACAGGGTCATGGCCCCGTGGGTGTGGGCGTTGATGAGCCCGGGCAGGATCAGGCCGCCCTGGCTGTCCAGCACCTGCGCCGCCGGCTGCTCGGGGCGGTAGCCGTCCGCCGGGCCGGCGTAGCTCACCAGCCCGTCCCTGACCGCCACGACGCCCTGGGGCCAGCTCTGCCCCACCCCGGCCCACAGGGGGCCGCCCTGAATCAGCAGATCATCGCGCATCAGAGCGACCTCCTTCCGCTGAGGCGGAATGCCTCCTCCTTGGCCCGGGCCAGCACCTCCTCCTCGTCCATGGTCAAGAGCTTGCGGTCGGCCATCAGCACCTGGCCGTGGCAGACCGTGTGCATGACGTCGGCCCCGCTGGCGGCATAGACCAGGTGGCTGTAGGGGTTGTACATGGGCGTCAGGTGGGGCTGGTCGGTGTCGATGACGATGACGTCGGCCAGGGCGCCGGGCTTGAGCATGCCCAGGTCCGGCTGGCCGAAGACGTCGCCGCCCCGGCGGGTGGCCAGCTCCAGCACGGTGCGGGCCGGGGAGTTGGTGGGGTCCAGGTAGGCGGCCTTGTGCACCTTGGCGCAGGAGTCCATCTCGCCGAAGAGGTCCAGGTCGTTGTTGCTGGCGCAGCCGTCGGTGCCCAGGGAGAGGCGCAGACCGGCCTGGAGCATGGCGCCCAGGTTGGCCAGGCCCGAGGCCAGCTTCATGTTGGATTCGGGCAACAGCGACAGCCGGCAGCCGGCCTGGGCCAGGCGCTGGATTTCGTCGGCGTGGAGGTCCACGCCGTGGTCTATCCACAGCCGGGGCCCCACCAGCCCCAGGCTGGCGGCGTGGGCCAGGGGGCGGGCGCCATGGCGCTCCAGGATGGTCTGGGTTTCGTGCAGGGTTTCGGACATGTGGATGTTGATATCGCAGTCCAGGTCCTGGGCCATCTGGCCGGCGCGGGTGAGCAGGGGCGGCGAGCAGGTGTACAGGGCGTGGGGCATGACCGCCCCGGTGATGCGGGGGTGGTCCTGGTATCTGCGGATCAGGTCTTCGCTCACCGCGAAGCCGTTGTCCAACTCGCCGTAGCTGGGGCTGGGGAAGTCGTAGATCACCTCGCCCACCACGGCGCGCAGACCCACCTGGTCCACGGCCCGGGCCACCTGGTGGGCGAACAGATACATGTCGCAGAAGCAGGTGGTGCCGCCTTTTATCATCTCGGCCAAGGCCAGCATGGTGCCCCAGTACACCGACTGGGCGGTGAGGTTGCGCTCGGCCGGGAAGATATGCTCGTTGAGCCAGGTATCCAGGGGCAAATCGTCGGCCAGGCCGCGCAAAAGGGTCATGGCGGCGTGGGTATGGCCGTTGATGAGCCCGGGCAGGATCAGCCCGCCCCGGGCGTCCAGCTCCCGGCGCCCCGGGGCGGGGGGCATCTGGCCGCGGGGGCCGCAGTAACTGATGCGGCTGCCCTCCACCAGCACGGCCCCGTCGGGGATGACCGTGCCGGCCTGGTCCATGGTCAGGACGGTGCCGTTTTTTATACAGAGTTCTGGCAAGGAAGTAGCTCCGCGAAATTAAGGGAGCCTGGCCGGCCAGGCGGCTGGGGGGCGCCCGCTAGCTCGCGGGCACCGTTGGCCAGGGGGTGTTTTTCCACGACCGCGATAAGCTGTCATGGCCAGCGCCACGAAGCCATGACAGCTATTTCTCGATGTGATGGCCTGCCACGCGGGGGCCGTTTTCGTCCGCCAGCCCCAAGCGCCGACCGACCCGTTTACGCCTTGCGGGGGGCGCCCCGCCCCGGCCTTCAATGCGCCGCCGGCAGGCCGCGAAACATGAAATAGGCCGCCCCGGCCAGGCACAGGCAGGCCCACAGGTAGTCCCAGGTAAGCTGCTGCTTCATGTAGAAGACGCAGAAGCCGGCGAAGACGATCATGCTCAAGACTTCCTGCATGATCTTGAGCTGGGGTAGGGTGAAGTAGGCGGTGCCCAGGCGGTTGGCCGGCACCTGTAGGCAGTA
>JAKAGJ010000022.1 GCA_021815655.1 Deltaproteobacteria bacterium
CTCTTGAAGACCGGCAGCGCCTATTACGCCCCGGCCTCGGCGGCGGTGGAGATGGCCGAGGCCATCCTCAAGGACAAGAAGAAGGTCCTGCCCTGCGCGGCTTATCTCACCGGCCAGTACGGCTATAAGGACCTGTTCATCGGCGTGCCGGTGAAGCTGGGCAAGGGCGGCGTGGTGAAGGTTATGGAGATCGCCCTGACCGCCGAGGAAAAGGCCGCCCTGGACAAGAGCGCCGAGGCTGTGCGTGGCCTGGTTAAGACTTTGGCCGACCTGGGCTTCTAAGCGCCGCCACCCGTACCCGCTGCATTCAGCGGCCGCCATGGAGTCATCACGCGTGCTCTATCTTGCCCGCTATTTTGGCTACACCTCGGACTCTCCCTGGCAGTGTCCGACTCCGCGGCATTGTCTCCCGTGTCCTGACCTAGTGCCCCATGGAGTCTGATCGCGGTCGGACACCAGGCGTTTGAATGAAAAGACGCCCCCGGCCGGCGCGGCCGGGGGCTGCCACTAGCTTTAGCGTGGATGGTTTTCTTTCAAAAAGGAGCAGGGAGGATGGGCAAATACCAAGAGGTGTTCAACCGCAGCGTGCAGGACCCGGCGGGGTTCTGGGGCGAGGCTGCCGAATCGATCAGCTGGTACAAAAAATGGGACAAGGTCCTGGATGACAGCAACGCGCCCTTCTACAAGTGGTTCGTGGGCGGTGAGCTCAACACCTGCTACAACGCCCTGGACCGTCACGTCGAGGGTGGCCGCGCCGACCAGGTGGCGGTGATCTACGACAGCCCGGTGACTGACACCGTCCAGCGATTTACCTACCGCGAGTTTCTGGAGCAGGTCAAGCTGGTAGCCGGCGCCCTCAAGGGCATGGGCGTGAGCAAGGGCGACACCGTGGTCATCTACATGCCCATGGTGCCTCAGGCCCTGATGGCCATGCTGGCCTGCGCCCGCCTGGGCGCCATCCACTCCGTGGTCTTCGGCGGCTTCGCGCCCAAGGAACTGGCGATACGCATCGACGACGCCAAGCCCAAGGTGATGATCAGCGCCTCCTGCGGCATCGAGGGCAAGAAGGTCATAGCCTACAAGCCGCTCTTGGACAAGGCCATCGAGCTTTCCAGCCACAAGCCCCAGAACTGCCTGATCTTCGCCCGCCCGCAGGTTCAGGCCGATCTCATCGCCGGCCGCGACCTGGATTGGGAGCAGGCGGTCAAGGCCGCCACGCCGGCCGATTGCGTACCGGTCAAGGCCACCGATCCCCTGTACATCCTCTATACCTCCGGCACCACCGGCATGCCCAAGGGCATCGTGCGCGACAACGGCGGTCATGCCGTGGCCCTGCACTGGTCCATGAAAAACATCTATGACGTGGCCCCCGGCGACGTCTACTGGGCCGCCTCCGACGTGGGCTGGGTGGTGGGCCACTCCTACATCGTCTACGCGCCCCTGATCTACGGCGCCACCACCATCGTCTACGAGGGCAAGCCCGTGGGCACTCCCGACCCCGGCGCCTTCTGGCGGGTCATCAGCCAGCACGGCGTCAAGGTGCTCTTCACGGCACCCACGGCCTTCCGGGCCATCAAGCGCGAGGACAGCAAGGGCGAGTACCTGCAAAAATACGACATCAGCAACTTCAAATACCTGTTCCTGGCCGGCGAGCGCACCGACCCCGACACCTATCACTGGGCCGTGGACCTTTTGAAGCGGCCGGTGATCGACCACTGGTGGCAGACCGAAACCGGCTGGGCCATCGCCGGCAACTGCCTGGGCATCGAGCACCTGCCGGTCAAGGCCGGCTCGCCCACCAAGGCCGTGCCTGGTTACGACGTGCGCATCCTGGGCGGCGACGGCCAGGAGGTTCCCCGCGGCAATCCCGGCGTGGTGACGGTGAAGTTGCCCCTGCCTCCCGGCACCCTGCCCACCCTGTGGAACGCCGATGAGCGCTACCTGCAAAGTTACACCAAGGTTTATCCCGGGTTCTACTTCACCGGCGACGAAGGCTTCATGGACACGGACAGCTACGTGTACATCATGGGGCGCGTGGACGACGTGATAAACGTGGCCGGCCACCGTCTGAGCACGGGCGCCATGGAGGAGGTTATCGCCCAGCACCCTGACGTGGCCGAGTGCGCGGTGATCGGCGCGGCGGACGATTTCAAGGGCCAGCTGCCCGTGGGCTTCGTGGTGCTCAAGGCCGGCGTGGAGCGCGCGCCTGAGGACATCAAGAAGGAACTGGTGCAGATGGTTCGCGAGCAGATCGGCGCCGTGGCCAGCTTCAAGGAAGCCACCATCGTGCCTCGGCTGCCCAAGACCCGCTCCGGCAAGATCCTGCGCGGCACCATGCGCAAAATCGCTGACTCGGCCGCCTACACCGTGCCCTCCACCATCGACGACCCCACTAGCCTGGACGAGATCAAGACTGCCCTGCTGAACATCGGCTACGCCAAGCCCCAGCAGTAGCCTCCCAAGTCCTGACCCTACCCGCGCGCCCGGTGACCAGCCGGGCGCGCGGTCTTTTTGGGGTGGCCCAAGGCCGGCCTGGTTTTGCGTTGACCCCCGCCGGGGCATGAGGCAACTTACAGAAATCACCCACGGGTCCAGTCAGGCAGGAGCCCATGCGCCTATTCGCCCCTCCACATAGCCACCCCGCCAGCGGGCGGCGTTTGGCCTTGCTGGCGGCCCTGCTGCTGGCGGTTTATCTGGGGGCCTGGCCCTTGGTATGGCATCTGGTGGTGGCGCCCAACGCTTCGGCCGGCCTGCGCGGCCTGCGCGCCGAGTTGCGCGCCCTGCCCAGCCAGGGAGGGCGCCCTCTGCGAAACCTGCTGGCGGGGCCCCAAGACCTTCGCTTGGAGGAACCCGGCGTCACGGCCCAGGCCCGGGCCGTATGGCAGGTGCCGGAAACTGGACTTTACGGCCTGCGGGTGGAGGCCGACGATTTCGCCCGCCTCTATCTGGACCGGCGCCTGCTCATCGACCAGCCCGAGAGGGAGACCAGCCTCAACCAGGGACAGGCTGAAGTCTTTCTAGAGGCTGGCCCTCATTTTCTGCGTATCGACCTGACCAACCTGACGGGGCAGGGCTGGCTGCGCCTGCTGGCGCGGCCGCCCCAGGCCAAAGCGTGGCAAGACCTGCCCCGGCAGCAGCTGCGCCCAGTGGAGCTGGGCAACCTGGACTTTTGGCTGGGGCTGGTGGACTGGCTGGAGGGCCTGTGTCTATGGGGCCTCCTGGGATCGCTCCTGGCCTGGCCACTGTTGGGCCTTGCCGGTGGCTGGCTGCGGGGGATGGCGTTGATCTTCCTGGCCCTGCCCATGGTGCTGGCCGTGGCTCGCGGCTGGCCGCCGGCCCTTAGCCTGCCATATCTCAGTACCTACAGCCCGGACTTGCGCTTTCAGGTGCTGGGGCTTCTTACCTATGCCCTGTTCATTGGCGTGGCGGTGTGCCTGTCGGTGGATACCTGGCGCCGGCGCCTGTGCTGGGGCGCCCTGTTAGTGGGCCTGGTGGCCACGCGTGTTTACGCCTGGCCCTATTCCATTTATTGCGGCCTGCACCCCGACTGGACTTCCTTCGCCGGCTTCCATGACAAATTCCAGGACCTGTTCCTGCGCCATCACCTGAACCACCAGGCCGGGTTGGGCGATATTGTGGCCTATCTGCACGACGTGGCGGCCAATCTCTACGTGGGCTATCCCTCGGGTTGCTTCAGCTTCCCGGCCCTGCTCATGGGCGCTGGAGCCATGGCCGCCCAGGCCGCGTTGACATCCACCGGCGCGCCAGAGCGCTTTGCCGTGCTGGGGCACCTGCTGGGGCCGGCCTTCAATCTGGCCTATGCCCTGCTGCTGGCGTGCCTGGGCCGGCGTTATCTTTGGCCGGCGGGTTCCCAGGCCTGGTCTTGGGGCCTGGTGCTTTTGCTGGCCCTGCTGCCCACCCACATCTATCTGGGCGCCAACATCACCTACAATCTGCTGGCCGACGCCCTGCACCTGGCCCTGCTGCTCACGGGGCTCTGGCTCATGGAAGGCTGGCAGGGCCTCCTGGCCACCGGCACAGGCGTGGAAAAGCCGGATGGCTGGCAATCCCTGCGGCCGCAGGTGCGTCGCGGCCTGATATTGAGCCTGTTGCTGGGCTTGTGCCTGGCCACCAAGATAGTCTTTCTGCCGGCCTTGCTGATGCTGCTGGTATATGCGGGCCTTTTGCTGTGGCGTCACCGCCAGGCCCGCCACAGCCTGATCTGGAAAGCCTTGCCTCTGTTGCTGCTGGCGGCGCTGGCCGGCGGGGGCCTGGTCTACGGCCTCATCATTCTGCGCAACGTGCTCAACGTGCCCGGCTTCTGGCGGCAGCTCATGTCCATGACCGGCGACAATACCAGTCTGTCCCTGACCAGGGCGGGGCTGGGGGAGTGCTTGAGGATTTTCTTCCAGGACCTGCTCTTGCCCAACCTGGGCCATGCCGGCACCCTGGCCGGCAGCCTGGGCCTGGCGCTCCTGGGCTGGCGCGCCCTGCGCGGGCGCGACCTTCCGCTGGCCATGGTCTTTCTGTGGGCGCTGCTCACGGTGGCCATGAACCTGCTCTCCTGGTCCATGCTCCTGATGTTCAACGCCATGCCCCGTTCGTCCATGCTCATGGGTTTATGGCTGGCCCTGGGCCTGTATTTTGTCAAAAGCCTGGGAGACTCGATAGCGGCCCGCTGGGGCGCACGAGGCCAAAACCTACTAAGGGCGGGCCTGATCTTGGCCCTGGGCCTGGAGCTGACCCTGGCCGGCCTGAGCTTGCTGGTGATGTATGGCGCCGGCTCACCGCGCTGGCGGACCGAACAATTTCTGCGCACCCTGGCAAGCGGCGACAAATCCGTGGCCGCCGTGATGTACCTTACCCACGGCGATGACCCCAACACCGCCCTGGGACGCCTGGTTCCTTTCCATGATCTGCGATCCCACCTGCACGGGCTCGGCGACCCGGCGCGGCGGCAACGCCTCGTCGCCCAGGCCGGCGCTGACTACTGGTTGCTCACCAGCTACGAGGCCTACTTTTTGCGCAACCATGAGGCCGATGCCCAGGCCCTGCGCCAAGAACTGGCCCAGACCGGTTACGTTCCGCAACGGCGTATGGAATCGCGGCCCTTCCCGGGACATCCCCGTCTGCAAGGTGTCTACCGGCATTTCCTGGAGCCCTTGCTGGCCGGACCCCGCCAGGGCGGCTTGCAAGAGCCGCTCTACGTGGAGGTCTATGCCCGGCAACCCGGGCATTACGCTTTTCCAGAAGCCAGATGAAAACGGCGGGGCGCGGTTTTTACTTGCCGGCCAGGCGGCGGGTGAGCAGGCGGTCCAGGGACGAGGCGAAGCGGTCCTTGTCCTTGCGTGAAAAGGGCGCCGGCCCGCCCAGGTCCTGGCCGGTCTCGCGCAGGGCCATGGCGAAGTCGCGGTAGGACAGGCGCTCGCGCACGTTCTCCTCGGTGTAGAGCTCACCGCGGGGATTGAGGGCCACGGCGCCCTTTCCCACCACCAGAGCGGCCAGGGGCAGGTCGGCGGTTATCACCACATCGGCGGGGTCCACCTGCTCCACGATGTGGCGGTCGGCGCTGTCCAGGTCCCGGGGCACCACCACGCTGGATACCAGCGGCGAGCGCTCACGGGCCAGGGGCCGGTCGGCCACCATCACCACCGGGATACGCAGGCGTTCCGAGGCCCTCAGCACCAGCTCCTTCACCGGGCGGGGGCAGCCGTCGGCGTCGATCCAAATTTTGAGGCTGGTCATGATCTCAGGCGCTTTTTCAGTTCGCGGATCAGGGCCAGGCAGGTCTGGTTGGCGTCGGCCACCAGCCCCACGTCGGCCATCTGCATCATCACCGCGCCGGGGTTCTTGTTCACCGCCACGATGAAGGGCGCGCCGCTGATGCCGGCGGTGTGCTGGATGGCCCCCGAGACCCCGAAGGAAAAGAGCACCTGGGGCTTGATCTGGCGGCCGGCTTGTCCCACCAGGGTGCCCTCCTCGCTCCAGCGGGCGTAGACCGCCGGCCGGGTGGCCGCCACCTGCCCGCCCAAGAGCCGGGCCAGTTCCTGGAGGTTGCGGAATTTTTTCTTGCTGGCCATGCCGCGCCCGCCGCAGACCACCACCGGCGCGTTCTCCAGGGCCTGCTCGCGGGGAGGCAAGCGCTCGGATTTCAGCAGGCGCACCCGCTCCGGCTTGAGCCCCGCCGGCAGGGGCAGCCACTCCACGGGGGCCTGGCGCTCATAGTCGTGGGGCAGCTCCTGGAAGGTGCCGGGGCGCACCGTGGCCATCTGGGGGAAGTGCCGGGGGATGACGATCTCGGCCAGCAGGTTGCCGCCGAAACCGGGGGCCGTCTGCACCAGCAGCCCTTGGTCGTTGACGGCCAGCTCCACGCAGTCGGCGGTCAGCCCGGTGTGCAGGCGCTTGGCCGCCCGCGCCGCCAACTCGCGGCCAAAGCTGGTGGCCCCCACCAGGATCACCCGGGGTTGGCGCGCCAAGGCCAGGTCCACCAGAAGGCGGGTGTAGGTCTCGCTCTGGTAGGCCCGCAGGCAGGGGTGGTCCAGGGCCAGCACCCGGTCGGCGCCGTGGGCCACGTACTCCTCCACCCATTGCCCCAACTCGTGCCCCAGGACCAGCACGCACAGCTCGCCGCCCAGGGCGGCGGCCAGCTCGCGGCCCCGGGCCAGCAGTTGCAGGGTCACGCGGTTCTGAAAATAGTTGCGGTAGTCCCCGAAGACCCAGACGTCGCGGCCGGCCTTATCCATGCCCTTCTTCCTCGCTGGCCAGATCCTGGCCGATGAGCCCGCCCAGGCGGTCGCCGTAGCGCTCCAGTAGCTCCTGCACGCTCTTTTTCACGGCGCCCGTGAGCAGCACGCCCTTCTTCTGGGCCGCCGGCGAATACACCCTGAGCATGCGCCCGGCCGAGCCCTTTTCGCCCACCAGTTCCAGGTCGGCGCCAATGGCCAAGGCGTCCAGCATGCGCACCGCTCCTTGGGCGAAGGCCCGCTCCAGGCCGCCCAGGGGCGTCTCGCGAGGGGTGAACTCCTGGGTGGTGATGGTCAACAGGGCCGGCAGGTCCAGCTCCAGGGTTTCCAGGAAGCCGTCGCTCACCCGGCGCACGGTCAACGTGCGCCCAGCCAGTTGCAGGTGTTCCACGTTGAAGGCGGCCGGCAGGTCCAACTCCTCGGCCAGCTGGGGCCCCACCTGGCCGGTCTCGCTGTCGGTGGTGTGGCAGCCCAGGAGCGCCAGGTCGAAGTCCGGTGTCACGGCCTGGATGGCCCGGGCCAGGGTATAGGAGGTGGCCAGGGTGTCGGCACCGGCCAGGCGAGGGTCGCACAGGAGCACCGCCTGGTCGGCGCCCAGGGCCAGGGCCTCGTAGAGCACCTCCTGGGCCTCGGGCGGACCCATGCTCAAGACCGTGAGCCGTCCGCCCTGGGCCTGTTTGAGCCGCAGGCCCGCCTCCAGGGCGTGCTTGCAGGCCGGGTTCATCATGCCCTCGGCCTGGCCGCGCTTCAGGCGGCCGGTCTTGGAATCCCAGGGCAGCTCGCTGACCATGGGCACCTGTTTGAGGCAGACCACTATGTTCATGGCTAGACCGCCCTCCCCACCGCCGGCTGGGCCAGGAGCCCGCGGGCGATGACCAGGCGCTGTATCTCGCTGGTGCCTTCATATATCTCGGTGACCTTGGCGTCGCGGTACAGGCGTTCCACCTCGTACTCCTTGCTGTAACCGCAGCCGCCGTGAATCTGCACCGCCAGGTTGGTCACCTCCCGCGCCACCCGCGAGCAAAACAGCTTGGCCATGGCCGCCTGGGTGCCGAAGGCCTGACCGGAGTCCTTCAAGGCGCAGGCGCGGTAAAGCAGGAGGCGCCCGGCCTCCACCTCGGTGGCCATGTCGGCCAGGTAGTTTTGGATGGTCTGGAAGGAGGCGATGGCCCGGCCGAACTGCTGGCGCTCCTTGGCGTAGCGCAGACCAGCCTCCAGGGCGGCCTGGGCGATGCCCAGGGCCTGGGCGGCGATGCCCAGGCGGCCGGTGTCCAGGGCCGTGAGCCCGATTTTGAGGCCAAAGCCCGGGCGCCCCAGGAGGTTGGCCGCCGGCACCCGGCAGTCTTCCAGAAAGATGGAGGAGACCGGATTGCAGCGCATGCCGGCCAGCTCCTCGATCTCGCCCACCAGAAAACCCGGCCGCTCCTTCTCCACCATCAGCACGCTGGCCGCCGCCTGCTTGGCCCCGGGGTCGGTGACCACGAACATGAGCGCCAGGCCGCAGACCCCGCCGTTGGTGACGAATATCTTGGTGCCACTTACCACGTAGTCGCCGCCCTGGCGCACGGCCATGGTTTCCACGCCCGAGGCGTCGGAGCCGGCGTTGGCCTCGGTCAGGCAGAAGGCTCCGATACGCCGGCCCGCGATCAAATCCGGGGCCAGGCGCTGGATCTGCTCGGGCGAGCCGAAGCGCAAGAGCGGGTACAAGGCCACGCTGTTGTGCACCGACACGCACAGCCCCACCCCGGCCGAGACGCGCGACAGCTCCTCGATGACGATGGCGTAGCTGATGGTGTCCAGGCCGGCGCCGCCCAGCTCGGGCGGGGCCTGGATGCCGAAGTACTGCAAGGGGCGCATGGCCTCCACCACCTCCCAGGGGAAGCGGGCCTGGTGGTCGATCTCGGCGGCGATGGGCCCCAGGACGCCCTCGGCGAACTCGCGCACCGACTTGCGCAGCACCTTGTGCTTGAGACAGGGATTGAGTTCCACCCGACACCTCCGGCTGGGCTGGCCGGGCGCGGGCGGCGCGGAAAGGTCCGCGCGCGATGGGCGGCCACGCCCGGCGGCCGTGGCTGACTCAGCCGGATTATACTTCCTGGGGGGGCCGATGCCCAGGGGTGAGGCGGGGTGCCCCCGCTGGGCATGACGGGTCGAGAGGCGCCGCGGCTATGGCCCGTGGCGGGGCTAACGTGGCCTCTTGCCTCCGAAAAAAACGGGCGGGGATTATCCCCGCCCATCGAGCGCCGGCGTTCGCCACTTCCAAAACGGCAACCGACCCATATCAGCCCAGCCCGGGGCGCCGGGTTAGATCTTGCGTTCGCGGTCCTCCCAGTACTGGTCGCGCACCTTGCGCCTGAGGAGCTTGCCCGAGGCGCTCTTGGGCAGCTCTTGCCACATCTCCACGGTCTTGGGCTTCTTGTAGCCGGCCAGGTGCTGGCCGCAGAAGTCGATGATTTCCTTGGCCGTGGCCCCCTGGCCCTGCTTGAGCACCACCACGGCGCGCACCGCCTCGCCCCAGTAGTCGTCGGGCACGCCCACCACCGTGGCCTCCAGCACCGCCGGGTGCTGGTAGAGCACCTCCTCCACCTCCCGGGGGTAGATGTTCTTGCCGCCGCTGATGATGAGGTCGTTCTTGCGGTCCACGATGAAGACGTAGCCTTGCGCGTCCAAATAGCCCATGTCGCCCGTGTACAGCCAGCCGGCGCGCACGCGCTCGGCGGTGGCCTCGGGCATCTGCCAGTAGCCCTTCATCATGGCCTGGCCCTTGACGATGATCTCGCCCACCTGCCCCTGGGCCACGTCCTGGCCCTGGGGGTCCACCACGCGCACCATGTAGTCCAGCACCGGCCGCCCGGCCGAGGCCAGACGCCCCACCTTTTCCGGCGAGCCCTCCACCACGTGATCCTCGGGCAACAGGATGGTGGTCAAGGGCCCGGTTTCGGTGGCGCCGTACTGTTGGCAGAAGCCGCAGCCAAAGCGGCCGAAGGTCTTCATGGATTTTTTCAAAAGCTCCACGGGCATGGGAGCGCCCACGTAGAAGATGCGCCTGAGGGCGCTTAAGTCCACGTTCTCCATCTCCGGGCTGTGCACCATGGCGTTAATCATGGTGGGCACCAACAGGCAGCAGGTGATGCGCTGATCTTGCAACATGCGCAGCACCCCGGCGGGGTCGAAGTGGCTGGGGAAGATCACCGTGGTGTTGGGCACGAAAAAGCAACGCCCGATGTTGTCCTCGAAGGAGACATGGTACATGGGCGTGACCACCAGCACCCGTTCGCCGTAACCGATCTTGTTCTCGATCACCCCGGTTATGGAGGTGGTGACCAGATGATCGTGGGTGCGCATGGCCCCCTTGGGATTGCCCGTGGTGCCCGAGGTGAAGTAGATGCTCATCACGTCCTGGGGCAGGACCTCCACCGCGGGCTCTTGGTCGGAGGCGTCCGCCAGGAGCTTTTCGTAATCAGCCGCGGCCTCCCACTGGGGCTGGCCCAGGCCGATGTATTGCTCCACCGAGGAGAGCCCGCCGGCCATGCCGCGAACCTTGCCCTCATACTGGGGACCGTACAGCATAAAGCGCGGGCCGGAATAGTTTATCAAGTCCGTCAGCTCGCGTTCGGTGAGCATATTGTTGTAGGGGCAGATGATGCCGCCGGTCTTGGCGGCGGCGAAATACAGAGATCGGA
>JAKAGJ010000637.1 GCA_021815655.1 Deltaproteobacteria bacterium
GAGGATGCGCTCGTCGGCGGTCTGGACATGGGTGTGGGTGCCCACCACCGCGCTGACCCGGCCGTCGAAGTGCCAGGCCAGGGCCTGCTTCTCGCTGGTGGCCTCGGCGTGCATGTCCACGCAGACGAGATCGAGGCCCTTGAGCGGCCCGGCCAGGATGGCCTCCAGGCTGGCGAAGGGGCAGTCCAGGGGGGACATGAAGGTGCGCCCCTCCAGGTTGACGATG
Organism: Deltaproteobacteria bacterium; assembly: GCA_021815655.1. Lineage (GTDB taxonomy): Bacteria > Desulfobacterota > Desulfarculia > Desulfarculales > Desulfarculaceae > JACRDC01. Next base: position 227 of record JAKAGJ010000637.1, read on the forward strand.
CCGATCTCCACCCCGCCGCGCGCCCGCGCGCGCACCCATCCCCGGCCGGGGGTGCCCTCGGGGTAGTTGGCCGGCCTGAGCAGGTGGGGCTCCTCCTCCAGGAGCGGCACCAGGTCGCGCTGCTTCCAGACGTGGTTGCCGGTGGTTATCACGTCCACCCCCCACAGGAACATGGCCCGCGCCTGGGCGTTGTTCAGCCCCAGGCCACCGGCGGCGTTCTCGCCGTTGGCCACCACCAGGTCCACGGCCAGACGGCGGCGCAGCTCGGGCAACAGCTCCTCCAGGCAGCGCCGGCCCGGCGAGCCGAAGACATCCCCGATGAAGAGCACGCGAAGCATGGGCCATCCCTGTGAAACTGTGATTTTTACAGGTTACCTCAAAAGCCGGCCCCAGCCAAGCCGGGCCGGGGGGCCGGCCGCGCCCTCTTGCTTATCGCCAGGGCCGGCGCGTCGTGCTAACGTTGGTCCAGACGGGTGGAGCGTCCGGAGGGCCCGCGGCGGCCGGGCCCGGTCCCGGGGCGACAAGTCTTGGCCGGAGCAAGGGACATGAGGATTCGCACCCTGCTGTGGGGCTCCTATCTGGTGGTGGTGTTGGCCGCCCTGGGCTTGATGGCCGTGCTGCTCAAGGCGGCCCTGGAGGACGTGGGCGAGGCCAACCTCCAGGCCGGCGAGGAGGCCGTGCAGGGGGTGGTGCAGGCCAACTACCAGATATCGGAGAAGGTGCTCAGCCAGTTGGGCGAGGTGGTGGTGGAGCTGAAGGCCCTGTCCCTGGCCCGGGAGCTCTCCCTGATGCTGGCCGGCCGCGAACTGGAGCGGCAGAACGAGATCCTGGAGATCAAGGTCGCCGAGCGCACCATGGAGCTGGCGCTGACCCAGGACGTGACCATCCACAGCCTGGCCTCCCTGGCCGAGACCCGCGACAACGAGACCGGCGGGCACATCCTGCGCACCCAGCGCTACGTCAAGACCCTGGCCAAGAAGCTGGCCAGCAACCCCAAGTATGCCGAGGCCTTGGATGCGCGCACCATACAGCTTTTTTACAAATGCGCGCCCTTGCACGACATCGGCAAGGTGGGCGTGCCCGACGCCATCCTGCAAAAGCCGGGCAAGCTCACCGACCAAGAGTTCGCCATCATGCGCACCCACTGCGAGCTGGGCTACCAGGCGCTGTTAAAGGCCGAACAGCTTTTGGCGGCCGAGAGCCAGCTTTCCTTTTTGTCCCAGGCCATGGACATCGCCTACACCCATCATGAGAAATTCAACGGCACCGGCTATCCGCGCGGCCTGGCCGGCCAGGACATCCCGCTGTCGGGGCGCATCATGGCCGTGGCCGATGTCTACGACGCCCTGATCTGCAAGCGGGTGTACAAGCCTCCCTTTACCCACGAAAAGGCCGTGGCCATCATCAGCGGCGACGCGGGCACCCACTTCTGTCCCGACGTGGTGGCGGCCTTCCTGGAGGTGCGGGAGGAGTTCCGGCGGATCGCCCTGGAGTTGGCCGACCATGAGGAGGAGCGCCAGGCCCTGGCCAAGTGAGGGCGCCGCACGCTGAAGCAGAAATATTGCCAGTAAAAACAGACGCTACCCTGTGAAGCACGACGTCGGCCATGCCGCGGTTGCAGCGGGCTTGGCAATACCGTGTTTTTGCCAAGCCGAGGGCCGCGCGGGGCGGGACGCCTGGTGCGGCACTGGCCAAGTGGCGGTCAACCAAGCTGGGGCCGGCAGCTCAAGCCCGCCCCCGTGATTTCGGCCGCAGGCGGTCCATGTAGAGATATATGACCGGCGTGGTGAACAGGGTGAACAACTGGCTCAGGAGCAGGCCGCCGATTATTGCCCAACCCAGGGGCTGGCGCAGCTCGGCGCCCGCGCCTGGCTCCAGGGCCAGGGGCAGGGCGCCCAGCAGGGCGGCCAAGGTGGTCATCATGATGGGCCGGAAACGCAGGAGGCAGGCCTGGTGTATGGCCTGCTTGGGGGGCAGGTTTTGGCCGCGTTGGGCCTCCAGGGCGAAATCCACCATCAGTATCCCGTTCTTCTTGACCACGCCGATGAGCAAGACTATGCCCATGAAGCCGATGATGTTCAATTCCTGGCCCCCTAGCTTCATGGCCAGCAGGGCCCCCAATCCGGCGGAGGGCAGGGTGGAGATGATGGTCAGGGGATGCAGGTAGCTTTCATACAGAATGCCCAGGACGATATAGACCGTCGCCAGGGCCGCCAGGATCAGTAGCGGCTGGCTGCGCAGGGAGTCCTGGAAGGCCTGGGCCGTGCCCCGCAGGCTGCCGTGAATG
>JAKAGJ010000638.1 GCA_021815655.1 Deltaproteobacteria bacterium
GGTCCTTTTCCAGCTTGGCGAGGCGGGCCAGCACCTGGGGGTCAGTGGCGGGGCCGGCGGTGGGGGCCGGGCGGGCGGCCAGCTCCTTTTCCAGCTTGGCGAGGCGGGCCAGCACCTGGGGATCAGCGGCGGGACCGGCGGTGGGGGCCGGGCGGGCGGCCAGCTCTTTTTCCACCTTGTCCAGGCGGGCCACAAGGGGTTGCAGGTCCGGGGCGCGGCCGTGGCTCTTGCCCAATTCGTCCAGACGGCGGTCGACCTCGTCCAGGCGGCGGTCCTGGGCGGCGTCCACGGGATCGGCCGAGCCGGCGCCGTGGGTCTTGTGGGCCTGGGCCTGCAGGGCCTCCACCTGCTTGCGCAGGGAGCCGACATCGCGGCTCATGGAGGTCTGCTCGGCCAGCACCTTCTCGGAGGCGGCCAGGGCCCGTTCCACCAGGGCGCCGGGCGGGGCGGCCGGGGCCGCGGTGTTCTCGCTGGGGGTAAAGAGGTTGGTGGACCAAAGGGTAAGCAGGTACAGCACGCCCACGAAGATCAGGACGGTGATAAGTATCTCCAGGGAGGACAACCGGAAGTTGCGGCGGCCGGCGGCGCTGGATGAAGTCTTGGCCATATCGCCTCGTAGCTGCGAGGGGGTCGGGGTAAACTCTCCCCGCCCCAAGTCAGGAGCAATTTTGCGGCAGGCGCCCGGCTCGGCGGCCCTGGGCCCCGGCCCGCGGGGCCGATAAGGCCTTCTGGCCGCGGGAGCTTGACGTGTAAGGAAATGAAGCATATCCTTTTTTGGCCCGCGCGGCAAGGCTTTGACCGCCAAGCCCAAGGAGTTTTCATGCCCGAATATCAGACCATCCTGGTGCAGGACCAGGGGCCGGTGAGGGTGCTGACCCTCAACCAGCCCCAGCTTTTCAACCCCCTGGACGCCCAGAGTGGCCGCGAGCTGGTGGCGGCCCTGGAAGAGGCCGATCGCGACTCCCAGGTGCGCGCCCTGGTGCTCACCGGCGCGGGCAAGGCCTTCGCGGCGGGGGGCAACATACGCCTCATGGGCGAGCTGGTGCGGTCCGGTCAGGCCAGCAAGCCTTTTTTTAGCGAAATTTCGGCCATTTTGAATCGCAGCGTCATTACCCTGCGCCGGCTGTCCAAGCCGGTGGTCTGCGCGCTCAACGGCGTGGCCGCCGGCGGCGGCCTGGGCTGGTGCCTGGCCTGCGATCTGGTGGTGGCGGCCGAGAGCGCCCGCCTGGACCCGGGTTACGTGCGCATCGCCGTCAATCCCGACGGCGGCACCTCGGTCATGGTCGCGCGCCTCATCGGCCTGCAGCGGGCCAGCGAGTTCTTCATGCTGGGGCGGGTGCTCAGCGCCAGCGAGGCCCTGGAGTGGGGCATGGTCAACCGGGTGGTGCCCGACGACCAGGTGCTGGCCGAGGCCCTGGACCTGGCCCGTCAACTGGCCGCCGGCCCGGCCCAGGCCCTGGCCGCCACCAAAGCCCTCTTGAACCGGGCCACCCTGGCCGACCTGGAGAGCATCCTGGAGGACGAGCGCCGCTGGATCATCGAGCTGGCCGACCAGCCCGACTTCGTGGAGGGTATCAATGCGTTTTTCCAGAAGCGGCAGCCCCGCTTTGGCGGTCGGTAGGCCCCGGCCATGAGCCCGGATGGCATGAACTTCGACCAGGCGGCGGCCTCCTGGGACCAGGAGCCCAGGCGGGTGCGGTTGGCCCAGGAGGTGGCCCAGGCCATCGCCCAGGCCGTGCCTTTGTCCCCGGCCATGGATGTCCTGGACTTTGGCTGCGGCACCGGCCTGTTGAGCCTGAACCTGCAACCCCAGGTGGGCCGGGTGACCGGCGCCGACACCTCCTCGGGCATGCTTCAGGCCCTGGAGGCCAAGGTGGCGGCCCAGGGTCTGGGCAATGTCGCCACCCTGCTCCTGGACGGCCAGGGGCAAGCCGCCCTGCCCGGGCCCTATGACCTCATCGTCAGCAACATGACCCTGCACCATGTGGAGGACGTTCCCGGCCTGCTGACCCGCCTGGCGGCGGCCTTGAAGCCCGGCGGCTGGCTGGCCCTGGCTGACCTGGACCCCGACGAGGGCCAGTTCCACCCCGACCCCACCGGCGTGTTCCACAATGGCTTTGAGCGCGCCTGGCTGGGCCGGCAGATGCGGGCCGTGGGCCTGGAGGGCATCCAGGAGCGCACGGCGGCCAGCATGCGCAAGCCGGCCCGCGACGGCGCCCCGCGCGATTTCAGCATCTTCCTCCTGACCGGCCAACGGGGTGCCCCCCGCGGGGCCTAAACGGGTCGTTTGAGACCCAGGCGCGGGCCGGCGCCGCCGGCTCCCGCTGGGAGGCTGTCTCGCTTAAATAAAGACGGGCGGGGTTTGTCCCCGCCCGTCTTTATTTCCGTCTTTATTTCCGGGATCAACCCACAACGGGAGCCGCCGTCCCTGGTTAGGGGGTAACGCCAACCGACCCGTTATTGCCAGCCGCGGCTCGCGGCCCTGGCAGACCGCCAGGGATGATTAGTGG
>JAKAGJ010000639.1 GCA_021815655.1 Deltaproteobacteria bacterium
CAAGTACGGGGCCCAGGAGCCGGACAGGCCCCGCGGCTTGGCGCGGGTTTGGCGGCTCGATAGCGGTGCGCAGCCGCCAATCCCGCGCCCAGGCGAAAAAGCTGGTGGAGGGGCCTCAGCGGCCGTGGGTGCGGGCGATCTTCTCGAACATGGTCACCATCCCCACCCCCAGGGTGTAGATGGCCTCGATGGCCAGGTTCTCCTCGGCGCTGGCGTCGAAGAACAGATGCAGATCAGACTCCATGCCGTCCTCGGGGCGCCAGTAGCACAGCAGCATGGGCAGCAACGGCAGGGGGTTGAGCACAACCGCGATGTCGGAATCAAAGCTGGCCGGGGCGGGGCGGCCGGCGAAGATCACCACCAGGTCCTGCAACAACTCGGTGTAGCCGTCGACCACCTGCTTCAAGGGCTTCTCGCAGCGTTGGCCAAAAAGCCGCCACCAGTCGTCCCCGCCGGGCAGGTCGCGCAGGGGCAGCCAGGTCCCCTGGGGTGGCCGGCCGGCCGAGCCCAAGAGATAGCGGTAGAGGGGGGCGCTCACCCAGGGGTTGACGTGGCAGTCAGAGGTAATCACCCCCCGCTGGTCCACGGCGAAATCCTTGCCCAGACAGCTCACCAGCAGTCTGCCGTCCTGCCATCTTCCGCCCACCCGCTGCGCCGCGGCCGGCAAATCCAGCCCGGCCACCTGCTCCCGCAGTTGTTCCAGGGCGCGCGCCTGATCTTGGGCCAAGGGGTTGGCCGGCTGGGGGGCCATGGCCAGGTCCGCCTCCGCCAGGGGAGGCAAGGGCGGGCAATCCGCCAGGGGACGTTGCCCCTGCATCACCGCCACGGCGAAGGCCAGGCAGGAGGCCAGACCGCACTGGCGGCAGTTGGTCCGGGGTAAAAGCTTGTAGATTTCCAGGTGGCTCTTCACTGGCGGCATGGCGTTCCTCCCGATAGGGGTGCGGGCCTGCCGGCAAGGTAGCAGTCATGGTGGCGGGTGTAATCACCCGGTCGGGTGATGCCTGAAAAAAACCGGCCAGCCCCGGGAGGGGTTCAGACCAGGCCCTGACGGGCGGCCCAAACCGCGGCCTGGGACCTGTCGTCGACCAGGAGCTTGTCGAAGATGTGGGCCATGTGCCGCTTGACCGTGTTGATACTGATGCCCAGGAGGCGGGCGATGCCGGGATTGGACAGGCCCAGGGCCGCCAGGCGCAGCACCTCTATCTCCCGGGGGCTTAAGGGGTCCGGCAAATTGGCCTGGAAGGGCAGTTCACTCACCCCCAGGCGCTCCACCCCCTGCAGGGCCAGGTCCAACTCCCCTCGCGCGCGCGCAGGGGCGGTGATGTCAAAGCTGATGCGCACGGCAAAGGCCACCTGCCCCTGGCCATCCAGCACCGGATAGGCCCGGGCCTCTCTCCAATGCTCGCGGCCGTCTGGTCCCTGAAAGTGCCTCTGCACGGCCTGGGGTCGGCCCTGGCTGAAGACCGGCCGCACCGGGCAGTCCCGGGCACAGGGGCGCTTGCGGCCGAAGAAGGCCAGGTGACAGGGCTGGCCCATGATCCGCCCCACGGCGCGCCCCCCCAGCAGAGGTTCCTTGAGCCACACCAGGCGCAGGCCGCGGTCCAGCACCGCCAGCGAGTCCCCCAGGCTGAAGAGCACCTGCCAGCCGCGCAGGCCGCCGGCCAGCTTTGCCGGCGGGGGGGAGGCAACCCTGGCCGCGGGGGGCGGACAGCTCATGCGATCGGCTCCTCGTCGTTAGGGAAACGGTGCTCCACCCGCCAGATGCCCGGCTCGATGACCTTCTTGGTGTAGGGTCCCAGCTTGCCAAAAACACTGAGCATGGCCTTGTTGGAGCCGAAGGACAGGGCCCAGAAGCCGGGCACGCCCTTTTGCTTGGCATAGGCCGTGAGGTGGTCCTGCAGGATGCTGCCCAGGCCCAGGCCTTGGAACTCGTCGTGGATGGTGTAGGCCACCTCGGCCAGCCCGCTCTCGTCGCCCAGGGAGTAGTAGCCGATGCCGATGATCTTCTCCTTGCCGATGGGGCCGGTGGTGGCCACCAGGGCCATGCGCTCGGTGTAATCCAGGTTCACCAGGCCCTGGGCCGTGACATGGGGCAGGGCGCGCACCGGGCGAAAATAGCGGTTGTAGATGGTCTCGTCGCTTTGCGAGTAGAAGAACTCCTGCATCAAAACCTCGTCGGTGGGCTTGATGGGGCGCAGATGGATGGGCAGTCCGTCCTTGAGCACCTCCTCGCGTTCGGCCCACAGGGGGTAGAGGTCCTGGTCGGTGTGCAGCAGGATCTGGTCGGGGTAGACGTAGGCGTTGTCCTTGGCCTTCTTCAAAAGCTCCTGGCGGAAACGGGGATGGGCGATGTTGATAAGCGCCATGGCCCGCTCGCGGATGCTGCGGCCGTGCAGGTAGGCGATGCCGTACTCGGTGACCACGTAGTCCACGTCCCCGCGGGTGCCCACCACCCCGGCCCCCTCGGCCAGCCGGTGCACGATGCGGCTTTTTTGCCCCGTGCGGT
>JAKAGJ010000640.1 GCA_021815655.1 Deltaproteobacteria bacterium
GCTTATCAACCTGGTGGACCAGGTGCAGGCCCAGGGGCGGCATTTGTGCGAGATTTTCTTCCGCCTGCCGGTGGGCGCCCAGGTGCGGGCCCTGGACGACGGCTCCCTGCTCCTGGAGGGCGGCTTTGGCCGCGCCTTCCTGCGTCCCGAGGCCAAGGCCCACGTCAGTCTGCTCCTGGGGCGCAGCAACCCCACCCTGGGTTGGGTGGCCACCCGCCTGGGGCAGGTGGTGCCAGCGCCGGTGGTGCGCATCCAGGCCCTGACCGAGGGCAACGCCCGTCTGACCACGGTGCTGGCCCTGGCGCCGTAGGCCCTGACAACAGGCCCCCGGGCGGCGATTGGGGCTTGTGGGGTCAGGCGGCTATCCATTACCATTTGGTTATCGTTTGGTGTCAGGGCTGGCCGGGAGGCCGGCGCCGCCGCGTTCCGGCGGCGGCCAGGCCAGCCGCCGGCAAACAGGAGCAAGGTACCATGGCCGACAAGTTAGGCATCTTCGTATCTTCCGACCAACACCTGCCGCACCTCATCGGCATTGCCCGGGCCGCCAGCCAGGCCGGCAAGGAGGTGAGCATTTTCCTCACCAACCGTGGCGTGCTGCTCACTCAGGAGCCGCGCTTCCCCGAATTGGAGGGGCTGGCCCACATCAGCCTGTGCAACGTCAACTTCGAGGCCTTCAAGCTGGGCAAGCCAGTGCCTCTGGTGGCCGACAAGGATTTCGCCACCCAGGCCCGCCACGGCATGATGATCGAGGAGTGCGACCGCTACATCGTGCTTTGATGGCAAACGGCGTTCAAACGCATGGTTTGAACGTAATTGGCATGCCGCGGGTCATGGATGGCTTTGATCGCATATTGGCATGAGGGGCGGCTGGCTGGGGCCGGCGGTCTTTGCGGGGAGGAAACGTACATGCAGGGTATAGAGCGTGTGGCATTTTTGGTCAACGAGCCTCTGGATTCCTGGGAGGGGCTGCGCTCCACCCTGGGATTGTTGGTGGAGAACCTGTGGGCTGGCTGCTTTTTCATCGACACGCCGGTGCGGCTCATCGAGGGCAAAAGCCAGGAGGATTTTCAGGAGAACCTGGAGATGCTGGCCGACCTGGAGGGCGAGTGCTACACCAACACCCGCTCCGACGCCGAGAAGTACCAGTTCATGACCTACGCCAGCCTGGAAGAAATGGCCGAGAAGATCAAGACCTACCACCTGGTGGTGCCTTTTTAGGCCCCGGCCCGGGAGAGCCCCATGAAGCACCTGCAAATCGTCAAGAGCCCGCCCCAGGCCTCCACCCAGCTGTTGATGGCGGCCCTGGCCCAGGGCAAGGAAGTGACCCGCTTCGACCTCTATCAGGACCAGGACTACGCCCGGCTGGTGGAGCTAATCTTCAGCCACGACGAGGTGGTGAGTTGGTGGTAAGGGGACCGCGCCGCCGCCCGGCGGCCCTGTCTTGCACTGGCCGGCGCTTTCCTATAGCTTAGCCCCCAGGGGCACGGCCGCCACCGTCCCGGACTCTCAATCCCGAGCGCTCCCGCCTTATCCAAAAAGAGGCTTGTGTCATGTCGCAACCCCCCCCGCCTGAGTCTTCCTGGGTCATCTTCAGGCTCCAGCAGCAGTTTTTCGGTCTGCCCGTGAGCATCACCCACGAGATGCTGGTAGTGCCGGAGGTTACCCCGGTGCCCAAGGCCCCGCCCTACGTGCGCGGCATGATAAACCTGCGCGGCCGGGTGATGCCGCTGATCGACCTGCGCCAGCGCCTGGGACTGGCCTCGGCCCTGGAGGAAAAGGAAAAACTCGTGCATCTGTTGGAGGAGCGGGAGGAGGACCACAAGAAATGGCTGGTGGAACTGGAGAACAGCGTGCGCGAAAAGCGCAAGTTTCGTCTGACCACCGATCCTCATCAGTGCGCCTTCGGCAAATGGTATGACGCCTTTCAGACCGACGACCTGCGCCTGGCCGGCCAGCTCATCAAGTTCGACGCCCCCCACCGGCGCATCCACGCCGTGGGCAAGGAGGTGGAGGATTTGATGGTGGCCAAGGACCATGAGGGGGCCGTGGCCCTCATTGACCATACCCGCGGCACCGTGCTCTCCAAACTGGTGACGTTGTTCGCCGAGGTGCGCGAGATCGTGCGCAAGAGCCACACCGAGATCGCGGTGGTGCTGGAAAGGCAGGGCCGGGTGGTGGCCCTGACCGTGGACGCCGTGGACTCGGTGGAAACCCTGGCCCCGGGCAGCGCCGAGGACATGGCCGGCAGCTATGGCGACCTGGCGGTGAACCTCATCGACCAGATCGGCCGCCGCCAGGAGGGAGGGGCCATGGTGCTCTTGCTGGACGTGGGGCAGCTACTGCGGGAGACCCGCCACCTGTAAGCCCGCCCCGTCCACCCGGCCCGGCAATAGGCAAGGGGGCGCTCCGGCAGGAGGCGCCCCCTTTGGGTCGTCTTTAGAGCGGCTGTTGCTACATGTTGTAAAGCTCTTCGCCGTAAAGACGGATCCAGTCTTTCTTAAGG
>JAKAGJ010000023.1 GCA_021815655.1 Deltaproteobacteria bacterium
GACGTTTTCGTCCTTAAGCTTGCGAGCCAGCTCCTGGCTGGCGCGCTCCACGCTGGAGGCCACCGCCTTTTCCACCTCTACTTCCAGAATCAGGTGCATGCCGCCCTGCAGGTCCAGGCCCAGGCGGATCTTCTCCGAGGGCAGGAAGCTCTTCCACCAGGAGGGCAACTCGCCGCCCATGGAGGGCACCAGAAACAGCAGGGACAAAACCACCACCACCACCAACGTCACGAGCTTGAGGGTGAAGTTCTTAGGCAAGGTCCACTCCTTGGCTGCCGTGGGCGCCCGCGCTGACCGCGCGGCCCCCATGGGGGGGCGCGCGCCTGTCCAGCGCCAGAACGCTTTGCTTTAGGCTACTTCTTCTCTTTGTCCGCGGCCGGGGCGGCGGCCGGGGCACTCTCGGTGGCCAAGCCGGCCACATGGCCACGGGCTATCTTGATGCGCACCTGGGGCGCGATCTCCATCACCACCATGTCATTGGTGATGCCGGTGATCTTGCCGTAGATGCCGCCGCTGGTGATGACTTCGTCGCCCTTGCGCAGGTTGGCCAGAAGCTCCTTGTGCTGCTTGGCCTTTTTCTGCTGGGGCCTGATGAGCAGGAAATAGAAGATGGCGAACATCAGCACCAACATGGGCAGCGGGCCCTGCAAAAGCCCCCCCAGCCCATTGCCGCCGGCCGCGGGGGCCGCCGCTTCCTCGGCCCAGGCCAGGCTGGGCGCCAACAGATCAAACATGGTTTCCTCCCTCGGTGAATGCCTCCTGGGGGTCCTCGTCCTCGGCTAGGCGGGACGCGAACTGATGGGCGAAGGCTTGGTATCGATCCTCGGCGATGGCCTGCCTGAGGCCGGCCATCAGGTCCAGTATGTAATGCAGGTTGTGGATGGTATTGAGCCGGTAGGCCAAAAGCTCTCTAGCCATGAACAGGTGGCGCAGGTAGGCCCGGCTGTAGCGCCGGCAGGCCAGGCAGCCGCAATCGGGGTCGATGGGGCCGGGGTCCTCGGCGTGGCGGGCGTTGCTGATGTTGAGCCGGCCACGGGGGGTGAGCAGGGTGCCGTTGCGGGCCATGCGCGTGGGCAGCACGCAGTCGAAGAGGTCCACCCCCAGCCCGGCGCAGGCCACCAAATCGGCCGGCTCGCCCACGCCCATCAGATAGACGGGCTTGTCCTGGGGGAGCTGGGGCACGGTGGCCGCGATAACTTCCATCATCACCTCTTTGGGTTCGCCCACGCTTAGGCCCCCCAGGGCGTAGCCGTCCAACTCCATCTCGCCCAGCAGATCCAGGCTCCGGCGCCGCAGGTCGGCGTGCACGCCGCCCTGCACGATGCCCATCAGGGCCCCGCCATCGGCGCCGCGCGCCTCCAGGGCGCGCCGGGCCCAGCGGGCGTCGCGCATCAGCGCCGCCTCCAGGTAGGCCTTGTCGGCTCCCGGCGGCGGGCACTCGTCCAGCATCATCATCACGTCGCTGCCCAACTGCTCCTGGGCCCGCACCGCCGCCTCCGGCGTGAGCCTGAGCAGGCTGCCGTCCAGGTGGGAGCGGAAGCTCACGCCCTCCTCCTCGACCTTGCGCAGACCGGCCAGGCTGAAGACCTGGAACCCCCCGCTGTCGGTGAGGATGGGTCCCGGCCAGCCCATGAAGCCGTGCAGCCCCCCCAGCCTGGCCACCACCTCGGCGCCCGGGCGCAGGCTCAGGTGGTAGGTGTTGGCCAAAATCATCTGGGCGCCCAGCCCCGCCACCTCCTCGGGAAGAAGCCCCTTGACCGTGCCCTGGGTGCCCACGGGCATGAAGGCCGGGGTTTCCACCGGCCCGCGCCGGGTGGTCAGCCTGCCCCTGCGCCCCCTGGCGCCGCGGGCCAGAAGCTGGTAGTCGAGCCTGCCCACGCCTAGAGGATCAACATGGCGTCGCCGAAGCTGTAGAAGCGGTAGCCCCGCTCGACGGCCTCGGCGTAGGCCTTCAACACCCGCTCGCGCCCGGCCAGGGCCGACACCAGCATCAGGAGCGTGGTGCGCGGCAGGTGAAAGTTGGTCAACAACCCATCCACCGCCTGAAAGCGGTGGCCGGGGGCGATCAGTATGTCGCACCAGCCGGCGCCGGGCCGCGGCACCCCGCCCGGCCCCGTGCGCCATTCCAGGGCGCGCAGGCTGGTGGTGCCCACGGCCACCACCCGGCCTCCCCTGGCCTTGGCGCGGGCCACCGCCTGGCTGGTGGCCGCGGGCAGCTCCACCCATTCGGCGTGTAGCCGGCCGGCGGCCAGATCGGCCGGCGAGGGCTCGGCAAAGGTGCCGTAGCCCACGTGCAGGGTAAGCCGGGCCAGCTCCACCCCACGGCGCTCCAGGGCCTTGAGCAGCTCGGGGCTTAAGTGCAGGCCGGCGGTGGGCGCGGCCACGGCCCCCGCCTGGGCGGCGTAGACCGTCTGATAGCGCCGCCGGTCGCTGGGCTCCGGCCCTTGGGGGCGCTTGATGTAGGGCGGCAGGGGGATCTGCCCCAAACTCTCGGCCAGCTCCAGGGCCGGCCCCGGCAGCCGCACCCTGGACCAGCCGCGGCTACCCCGCTCCAGGACCAGGGCCTTGAGCCACTCCCCGCCCTCCAGGCGCAGTTCCTGGCCGGCGGTCAGGGGGCGGTGGCTGCGCAGGAGCACTTGGTGCACCTCGGCGCCGTCGTCCAGCCGCTCCAGGGGGTTGGCCGGGGCCAGGAGCAGCATCTCCACCCGCCCGCCCGAGGGCTTGCGGCCAAAAAGCCGGGCCGGCACCACCCGGGTGTCGTTGACCACCAGGAGATCGCCGGGCCGCAGCAACCGGGTGAGCTGGGCCACCTGGCTGTGCCCCAGGCCCTCGCCCTGGCGCCCCAGCAGCATGAGCCGGGCCTGGACCCGGCGCCGGACCGGCGCCTGGGCGATGCACCCGGGAGGCAGGTGGTAGTCGTAGCCGGCCAGGGGATCATGCCCCTCGCCGGACCTCTGGCTGGCTGGGAGCATGCTCTTGCCTTCGCCGCACTCCAGGAGCGTTAGGCCCCGGCCACGGGCTGGTACAGCCGGTTTTGACGCAAGCCTTCAAAGATTTGCATGATATGCCCTCGGCCCAGCATTGTCAAGGTTGCCGCCGGACCGCTGGCCAGCGTCCGCCGGGCCGCCAAGGCGAAATTTCACCTTGACAGGCGCCGCCGATATAAGGACCATAAAGACCCGACCGACCGCCGATAACAAGGCGGCACCCCATTACCCGTTGTCAAGCTGGGGGTAGACATGGCCCATGTGTTCGTGACTTGCAAAGAACCCGATTGCGGCGCCGAGATCCTGGCCCCGGAATCCGCCCAGGTAGCCGAGGACCTGTTGGCTTCGGCGCTGCACAAGAAGAACTACTACCTGTGCATCAAGTGCGGGAAGGTGTACGCCTACACCAAGGAGGACCACCACTACGCCTAGCCTGACGCGGGCGGTAAGGATCGGCGGCCGGCTCCCCCGGGGCCGGCCCGCTGCTTTGCCCCCCAGGCATCGGCCCGGCCCGCCAGGCACGGATTGTGTGGGATTTATCTGGCGCCGCGCCGGCGCCCCAGGCCACGCAGGCCCAGGAGCACCACCAGGTGCGCGAACTCAATGAGCAGCAGGCCGCCCACCACGTAGACGGTGATGGTCAGCAAGCGGGGCAGAAAATTCTCCCAGGTCCAGGGCCGGCCTGAAAGCGGTCCATCGCCCTCGAACAGCATCTCCAGGACGGCGAAGGTCTGATCCGCGGGCTTGAAGGGCTCCTTGAGGTTGCCACCCTTCTTGTTATCGATGACCAGCAGGCCTTGCCTGAACAGGGATTCGAATTTGCTGGGGGTGAGGTTCTCGCCTAGATATTCGGCCTGGACGGTTTCAGTCTCGGTGGTCCTGTCCACGCGCACCTTGGGGGGCTTGAGGGCCCTTTCCCCCAATTTCAGCGGGGTGCGCTTGCCGGACTTGCCCATGTGCAGCACATACAACTGGGTGGCGGCCAGGGGCACGGCGGCCCCGGGCGTGGCCTGGAACATCCTCCAGGCCTCCCAGTTCTCGGCCAGGATCAATTCATCTATAATTTCCAAGGGGTCTTCATAGGCCTGGCGCATCTGCTCCGCGATCAGGGACAGGGCCTGAAAGTTGTCCACCAGGGAGCCGCCCCGGTGCAGGCTGGTGAGGGCCTGCAACTCCTGGCTGGGGAATACGATTTCAATGGCCCCCGCCGGCGCGGCGCAAAATAGGGCCGTCCCCATGAGTACGGCCGATAAAATACCCGCCCAGCGGGCGGCTCTTTGTAAGCTATAGCGAATTATTGCGGCCCCGCCTTTCATGGCCAATAAAATAGCATGTCTTGAGTCCATTGGCTACTATAAGGTATTTAAGGCCAATACCTAATCGCGCCTGGAATCAGGCCCCCGGCAGGAGTCCACATGCCCGAGCCGCAGCACCCGCCCCAGTTCCACTGGCGCCGTCCCCAGACCTTCTGGACCGTGGCCACGGCCGCCGCCACCGCCCCGCGGGATTTCTTTGCCCAGCGCCCGGGCCAGGGAGGTTTCTTGCCGCCCGTGCTTTTCTTTCTGGCGGCCATGCTCTTGCCCACCCTGGTGCGCACCGCGCTCAGGTGGCGGGAAGGCCCCGGCGCCATGCTGACCTTCCTTTCCACTTCCCTGCTTTTTTCCCTGGTGATGATGCTGGTCTTCACCTTGGTGCTGTACTGCCTGTGCCGTTTCCTCTTTCAGGCCAGCCTCAATTTGCCCGACGTGGCCGCCATCGTCTGCTACAGTTCCGGGGTGCGGGCCCTGGAGTTCTTGCCGCAATGGCTTTCGCCCCTGGCCGGGACCCTTCTGGCCATCATCATGGTGCTTTTCATCTGCTATCTGGTATGGGTGGGCTTGCAGGCCGCCGGAGGCCTGAACCGCTACCGGGCCCTGGTGGCCCTGCTGTTGTCCTTCGTGGCCATGGTGGGTCTGTGGCTCTTGGTCAATTCGCTGCGCGGCAACCCGCCCCTGCCCGCGCCGCCGCCCGCCGCCGAGCCGGGGCCATTGCCCGGCCGGCCCTAGGTGTGTGCCGGAGAAAGCCATTCAGGGCTTTCTCCTCTCGGGCCATCCATGGCCCGCCCTGCATGCCTGCCTGTGTGCTGCTCCGCCAGGCTTGCAGGGCCAAAGGCCATTCATCCCGGCCAGCCTTGGCCCGGTCGGGGGGCAGGATTTATGATGACCCAAGCGCATCGCGTCCGCTGGCATCCCCGCCTTAAATGCCGGCTGGCCCGGGCCTCCCTGGCCCTGGGAAACATCGCCGCCAATCTGGCCGGCATCCTGGTGGTGGAAATCCTGGACAAGACCATGAGCTCCCCCACCCTGCACACCGCCATGCCGGTGCTCAATCGGCTCTTGCCGCCGTTCTTGATGGTCGCCTTCTTGGTGGTGGGCGCCTTCCAGCGCATCTACGAGCATCCCATTCACCAGGCCTACAAGGGCATGCTCCTGGGGCAGCACCTGCCGGCCAGGACGCTGGCCCGGGGCCGGCGGCGTCTGCTCAACGCCCCTTACGTGCTGGCGCTGGTCAACCTGCTGGTGTGGTGCGCGGCGGCCCTGGTCTTCTCGCAGGCCGTGGCCATGGTGCCCGAGGCCAGGTTCCTGGCCCCCATGGTGGCCATGCGGGCCATCATCATCGGGCTGATAACGGTCTCGGCGGCATTCTTCCTGCTCGACCACATGATCCAGCACCGCCTGGCCATCATCCTGTTCCCCCAGGGAGGCATCTCGCGCGTCAAGGGCGTGGTGCGCAGCCGCCTGGTCGTGCGCCTGATGGCCCTTACCTTCACCTCGGTCATCGTGCCCTTCGCCGCCGTGCTGCTCACCCTCAAGGCCTCGGCCACCGCCGTGGCCAGGGGCCTGCGGCCGGCGGCGGTGGTGCTGGAGCGCATACAGACCGTGGTGGCCGTGGAGGCGGTCATCTTCGTCGTGACCGCCTGCGCGCTGACTGGATTGATGGTCAAAAGCCTGGACCTGCAATTCAAGGAGATCAGGCGCGTGCTGCGCGAGGTGGCCCAAGGACGCTTCGACCGCAAGGTGGTGGTCACCTCCAACGACGAGATGGGCTACGCCGGCGACGCCATCAACGAGATGACCAAGGGCCTCAGGGAGCGGGACCTCATCAAGGAGACCTTCGGCAAGTATGTCAGCGAGCAGGTGCGCGACGCCATCTTGCAAGGCGACATCCCCCTGGACGGCGAGCACAAGGAGGTCACGGTGGTCTTCGCCGACCTGCGCAACTTCACGCCCCTGGTGGAGGTCACCCCGCCCAAGGATGTGGTGCGCATCATCAACGGCTACTTCAGGGAAATGTCCGAGGCCATCGTGGCCCAGGGGGGACTGGTGCTGCAATTCATCGGCGACGAGATCGAGGCCGTCTTCGGCGCGCCGCTGGCCCTGGAGGACCATCCCCGCCGCGCGGCCCTGGCCGCCCTGGATATGCGCCAGCGCCTGGCCCGCCTGAACCAGGAACTGGCCGGCGAGGGCTTTGCCCGCCTGGAGCACGGCGTGGGCATCCACTCCGGCCAGGTTTTGGCCGCCAACATCGGCAGCCCCGACCGCCTCTCCTACGCCCTGGTGGGCGACACGGTGAACCTGGCCTCGCGCCTGCAAGGCTTAAGCAAGGAGTTCGACGTCGACATCCTGCTCAGCGCCGCCACCGCCGCCAGCCTGGGCCCGGAGTTCAAGCTGCGCCGGCTGCCAGCCGCCATGGTCAAGGGCAAGAGCGAGCCGGTGGAGATCCTGGCCCTGGACTGATACCAATATGCGATCAAAGCCATCCATGGCCTTGATCGCCGAGCGGCCGGGCAAAAGGACGGCGCCCGGCCGCGTGGAAGGCGGCGGGCGCCGTTTGGGCAAGACGGGAAGCTCCCCGTCGGGATCCCTGCTGGCAGGGGGGCGGGACCGGCGGCCGGAGGCCTAGTCCTTGAAGCCGGTGCCGCACCAGGGGCAATACTGGAAGCTCGAATCGTGGATGGTCTCGCCGCAAGCCGAGCAGCGGATGACCATCTCGCCGGCGCAGAAGGGGCAGTAGACGAAGTTGCCGCAGCTCTGTTTCAGCTCAGGCTCCATGGCCTCCCACTGCTCGCCGCACTGCTCCTCCAGGCAAACCTTTTCCTTGCGCGCTTTGTCAATCATTGCCTCTCACCTCGCCGCTCTCGGCCCGGGCCACCGACTCCACCAGTTCGCGCAGCAGGTTGATGGAGGCCAGGGCCTCCTGCTCATCCACGCGATGCAGGGCAAAGCCGGCGTGGGTTATCACGTAATCGCCGACCTTGAGGTCGGGCACCAACATGAGGCTGACCACGCGGAGGACGCCGCCCACCTCCACCTTGGCCATCTCGCCGTCGATCTCAACTATCTTGGCTGGGATCGCCAAACACATTGCGCACCTCTAGGGGTTTGTCCTTGGGCCGGGCCGGGGCGCCCAGTTCCTGAAGCTCCTTGAGCACCAGGGTCAGAAGGGGCTCCACCGCCCGTTCCACCCTGGGAGTCAGTTCCAGGCCCCAGTTGTCGATGTCCTCGTATTCCACGCCCAGCACCGTCACCCGCGGGACCTCGCCCACCAGGGGCAGGGTGCCCATGGTTTCCATGAGGTCGATCTGATGCAGGCTGTCCTTGTACTGGATGTGCTCGGGCTTGGCCTCCCAGTTGAAGCGGTAGAGGGTGCCGGGCTCGTCGCCGCCACGCACCGCGTCCACCACGATCACCTGGTCGGCCTCCATCATGGTGCCCATGAGGGATAGCCCCAGGACCCCGCCGTCCACCAGGCGCACGTTGGGGTCGAAATCATAACGGGCCTGCAATTCGTGGACGATGCGCACGCCCACGCCCTCGTCCTTGAGCAGCACGTTGCCCACACCCAGGATCAATATGCGTTGTTCGGGGGGATTGGTCATGATTTCACAGTATAGCAGAAAACCGCCGGGGCGGCGAGACGGGAACCCCGCTGGCGTATGCGAGTCGGGCGGCCCCATGGCGCCCGCCAGTGCCGCCGGCTCCCGTATAGACGCCTGGAAACCGCCGGGGCGGCGAGACTGGCCCGCCGCCCCGGAAGTGTTTGCCGGTCGTTGGTCTACAAGATCTTGAACTTGTGGACCTGGTTGCTCTCGGGGTCGATGACGTGCACGCCGCAGGCGATGCAGGGGTCATAGGAGTGCACGGTGCGGATGATCTCCAGGGGCCGCTTGGGATCGGCCACCGGAGTGCCCACCAGGGCCTCCTCCACCGGGCCCAGCTGGCCCTTGGCGTCGCGGGGACCCAGGTTCCAGGTGGAGGGCACCACCAGCTGGTAGTTGTCGATCTTGTTCTTGCTCTGGCTGATCCAGTGGCCCAGCGCGCCGCGGGGCACGTCGATCAGGCCGGCGCCCATGCCCTTGTCCGGCCAGGACCACTCGGCGCAGGTCTTGGTGTCGCCGCTCTTGACGCGCTCCACCACTTCCATGAGCCAGTTGGTGGTCTGGTCGGCGATGACCTTGGTCTCGATGGCGCGAGCCGCCGTGCGGCCGAGCGTGCTGAACAGGGCCGAGGCCGGCACGTCCAGGTGCTTGAGCACGGTTTCGACCATGACCTTGGTCTGGGGATGACCCTTGACGTAGGCGGCCAGGACCTGGGCCAGCGGACCGACCTCGGTGGCCTTGCCGTCATAGCGGGGGGCCTTGAACCAGGAGTACTTGCCCTCGTACTTGTAGTCGGGCTTGATGGGCTTGGTTTCGCCCTGGGCGGGATGCAGGGGCGCGCCGTCCTCGTACCAGGCCCGCTTCACTTCCTCGGTGATCTTGCTGGGGTCGACGTCCATGGGCTTGGCAAGGTCACGGTTGAAGATCACCGCGCCGGGCAGCCACATGTTCTCGGTGCCGTACTTGCCAGACTCCTGCGGGAAGTTGCCGTAGGCCAGGAAGTTGGTGGTGCCACCGATATTCTTGGCGCCCCAATCCTTGTAGAAGCTGGCCACGGCCAGCAGGTCCGGGATGTAGACGTTGTCGATGAACGCCTGCATCTCCTTGAGGTAGTACAGGTACTCGGCCAGGCGGTCCACGTTGAGGATGTCCTGCACGCAGGAAACGCCGCCGGTGACGTAGGTCTGCACGTGGGGGTTCTTGCCGCCGAACATGGCCATCATGCGCGCGGCCTTGACCTGTAGGCGCAGCCACTCCAGATAATGGGCGACGGCCAGCAGGTTGGCCTCGGGGGGCAGGCGGTAGTCGGGGTGACCCCAGTAACCGTTGGCAAACGGGCCCAGCTGGCCCGAGTCCACGAAGGCCTTGACGCGCTTGGCCACGGCCGCGAAGTCGGCGGCGCCGCTACGGGGGTAGTTGCCCAGGCTGTCGGCCAGGGCGGCGGTCTTCTTGGGGTCGGCCTTCAAGGCGCTGACCACGTCCACCCAGTCCAGGGCGTGCAGGGCGTAGAAGTGGGTGGTGTGATCGTGGATGTACTGGGCCGCGTGCACCAGGTTGCGGGTCATACGGGCCAGCGGGGGAATCTTCACGCCCACGGCGTCGTCCAGGGCGCGGATGGAGGCCAGGGCGTGCACCTCGGTGCAGACGCCGCAGGCGCGCTGGGTGATATGGGGGGCGTCGCGAGGATCGCGGCCCTTGAGAATGATCTCCAGGCCACGGAAAAGCTGCGCGGAACTCCAGGCGTCTTTAACCTTGCCGCCCTCGATCTCCACATCGATGCGCAGGTGGCCCTCGATGCGGGTAATGGGATCGATGGTGTATTTAGCCATCTTATCGGTCCTCCTTCATGGAGCAATGAAAGTTCATCAGGTCTGACTGCGGCCCTGCCTAGATGGCCTCGTAGAACGGGGCCTGGGTATCCCAGAAGTCCGGCTCGGAGCAGCCGATGCAGGGATGCCCGGCGCCGATGGGCCAGTTGGTGCCATCGTTGAACAGCACCCGCGGGCAGTTGTTGTAGGTATTGGGGCCCTTGCAGCCCATTTCGGCCAGGCACCAGCCCTTCTGGGCGCCCTCGTCGCCAAACTTCTTGACGTACTCTTTGTTCTCGTAGTGGGCGCGGCGGGGGCACTCGTCGTGGATGAGCTTGCCATAGGCGAACAGCGGGCGGCCTTCCTTGTCGGTGGCCGGAAGCTTGCCCAGGAGGAGGTAGTGCACCACGGTGGCCACGATGTTGATGGCGTTGGGCGGACAGCCGGCCACGTTGATGGTCTTGGCGCCGGTGGCCTTGGACACGCTCATGGCCTGGGTGGGGTTGGGCTTGGCCGCCTGCACGCCGCCGAAGCAGGCGCAGGTGCCGATGCACACCGTGGCCAGGGCGTCCTTGGTGGCCGCCTTGGCGATGTCCAGCATGGTCTTGCCGCCCACCTTGCCGTACACGCCGCCGTCCTTGGTGGGG
>JAKAGJ010000641.1 GCA_021815655.1 Deltaproteobacteria bacterium
AATAAGGGAAGACGTGCAGGTAGGCCAGGGGCAGGGAGGCGATCAACTCCTCGGTCTGGGCGAAGTCCTGTTCCGTCTCGCCGGGCAGGCCCACCATGACGTCGGCCCCCAGGCAGACCCCGGGCAAGGCCGCGGCCACGGCATGCGCTCGGGCCGCGTAGGTGGCGGTGCCGTAGGGCCGGCCCATGGCCTTGAGCAGGCGGTCGGAGCCGCTCTGCAAGGGTATGTGCAAATGGTCGCACAGGCGCGGCTCCCGGGCCATGAGGGCCAGCAGGCCGTCGCCCACCTCGCTCACCTCCAGGGAGGACAGGCGCAGGCGTGGGCCGGGGTGGGCGGCCAAGAGGGCTTGGGCCAGCTCCAGTAAATCCGAGGCCGGGGTCAGGTCCTGACCATAGCGGCCCAAGTGCACGCCGGTGAGCACCACCTCGGCGGCCCCGCCCTCGCCCAGCCCCCGCCACTGGGCCAAGGCCTGGGCCAGGGGCAGGCTGCGGGGCCGGCCCCGGGTCTGGGGCACGATGCAGTAGGCGCAGTGGGCGTCGCAGCCGTCCTGCACCTTCAGGAGACCCCGGGTGCGGCCGGCCTGGGGCGGGCGCCAGCCGGGGCAGAAATCGCCTGCGTCGGGCGGGGCCAAGTCTAAAGAGGGCGGCGGGGCGGGGCTATCGGCCGCCGGCCCCGCCAGGCCCAGGCCCAGGCCGGCCAGGTCGGAGCGCCCCACCACCAAGAGGCCTTCCCGGGCATAGGCCTGGGGGCCGGCCTGCACATCGCAGCCCGTGACCACCACCCGGGCGCCGGGGTGCTCGCGTTGCAGACGCCGGGCCAGTTGGCGGGACTGGCGGCCGGCGGTGGCGGTCACCGTGCAGGTCAGGAGCACCACCAGCTCGGCGGCCTGGCCCTCGGCGGCCGGGGTCCAGCCCAGGGCGTTTAGCTCCTGGCTGATGACCCCGGCCTCGGCCTGATTGACCTTGCAGCCCAGGCTGGTGATCAGAAAGCGCCGCCCCCCGCCCTCGGCCGGCCTAAAACCGTTCACGGACCCGCTTGAAGGCGGCCGCCGAGCGCTCGATGGTCTGGTCGGAGCAGCAGTAGGCGATGCGGAAATAGCCCGGCCCCATGAAGCCCGAGCCCGGCACCAGGAGCAGGTTTTCCTCCTGGGCGGCGCGCACGAAGGCCACGTCGTCGGGGATGGGGCTCTGGGGGAAGACGTAGAAGGCCCCCAGGGGCTTGTTGAAGGTGAAGCCGGCCCGCTCCAGCACCTGGCAGATCATTTCGCGCTTCCTGGCGTACTGGCTGACGTCGGCCACCTGGTCCAGAAGCTCGGCCACCGCCAGCTGCATCAGGGCCGGGGCGTTGACAAAGCCCAGGATGCGGTTGGCCAGCGTCATGCCGGCCAGGAGCTGGGGCTTGTCGGCGATGTCGGGGTGCAGGGCCAGGTAGCCGATGCGCTCGCCGGGCAGGCTCAGGTTCTTGGAGAAGCTGGTGACCAGGATGCTCTGCGGGTAGTGCTTGAAGATGCTGGGCACGCTCACGCCGTCGTAGACCAGCTGGCGGTAGGGCTCGTCGCTGATGAGGTACACCGGCCGGCCCCGGCGCTGGCCGATGTCGCTGAGCGCGTTGGCCAGTTCCTTGATCTGCTCCTCGGGGTAGACCGCGCCGCTGGGGTTGTTGGGGTTGTTGATGAGCACCGCGCAGGTCTTGTCCGTCACCGCGGCGGCGATGGCCGGCACGTCCAGGGTAAAGTCGGGGCGCGTGGGCACGCGGGTGACGGTGCCACCGTGGTTGTCCAGGTAGAAGTCGTACTCCACGAAGTAGGGCGTGGGCACCACCACGTCGGCACCGGGGTCCACGATGGCCTTGAGCACCGCGTTGATGGCCCCGGCGGCGCCCACGGTCATGATGATCTCGGCCTCGCCGAAGGCCACGCCGTGGATGCCTTGCAGGTATTTGGCCACCTTGGCCCGCACCGCCGGATAGCCGGCGTTGGGCATGTAGGCGTGCAGGCCGGGGCTGCGGTCCTTGGCCAGGCGGGCGATGACCTCGTAAAAGGCCTCGGGCGGCTCCAGGTTGGGGTTGCCCAGGGAAAAGTCATAGACGTTCTCGGCCCCTTTTTCGGCCTTGAGCTTGGCGCCGGCCTCGAACATGGCGCGAATCCAGCTGGAACGCTCGATGAATTGACCGATCTTCTTGGCGACGGGCATGACGACCTCCTGAAGTGGGCCCAAAATAAGTTAGCCGCGGCAACTGCTGTGGGTTGTCCGCGGCTGGGGTCCGTAGGCTGATTGTGGGGCGGGGATCAGAGCCGGCGGACAGACCAGGGGCGGCAATAACAATAGCCGCTAAATCGTTCGCCGCAGCGCGCCATGACCCATTCCTCCCTAAGACTTCAACATAGCATCGGCGGCGTGGTCGGTCAATATCACAAGTGGCGATCAAAGCAGTCCATGGCCTTGATTGCCCATCGGCCGGGCGGAAGCGTGATTTTGCCCGGCCTCCCGGGCGCTCGCGC
>JAKAGJ010000024.1 GCA_021815655.1 Deltaproteobacteria bacterium
TGGTACTACCTGCCGCTGTTGCCCGCGGCCTTCCTGCCCTGGGTCAGCCTCCTGCCCTGGGGTCTGGGGCAGGGCTGGCCGGGCCGCGCCTGGCTGGCGGCCCCGGCCCGGCCCTGGCTTTTGCCGGCGGTGTGGTTCGCCAGCTTCCTGTTATTTTTGTCCGCCGGCTCCTCCAAGATGATGCACTACGCCCTGCCCATGCTGCCGCCCCTGGCCCTGTTGATGGGGCCACCCCTGGCCGCGCTGCCGGCCTCTTGGCGAAGCGCACCGGCGCCGGCCGGGGTGCGCCTGGGGGTCACGGCCCTGGCGGCCCTGGTGCTCCTGGCAGCCACGGCCTTGCCCCTGGTGCCGGCTTTAAGCCCGGACATCACCTATGCCCAGGTGGGACCATTCCTGCTGGCCGGACCCTTGCTGCTGGGGGGGCTGGGGGTGGGGGTCTTTGCTCTGCGCCGCTGGGCCTGGTCCGCGGTGGCGGCTCCGCTGGCGGTTATTTGCGGGGTGGTGCTGTGCGTGGCCCTGGCCGCTCCCCGCCTGGACCAGTACCGCTCGGTCAAGGAATTGGCCGCCCCCCTCAAGGCGTCCCTCTCCGCCGAGGACGTCCTGGTTTCCTTTGGCGACTACTTCCAGGGGTTGCCCTTTTACGCCGGCCGGCGGGTGGTGGTGGCCGGCAACTGGGGGGAACTGGAGTTTGGCCGCGCGCGGGATCCCAAGGCCGCCCAGTGGTTCCTGCCCGGGCCGGGGGAACTCCTGAGCCTGCTCAAGGACCCTCACCGGCGGGTGGTGGTGCTGTGCTTCAGCGATGAATACGAGCGCTTTCTGCAACGGATCAAGGGCGAGGAGGGCGTGAAGCTCTTTAGGTGGGCCCAGGTGGGGGACAAGGTCCTCTTCGCCAACCGTCCCCGCTGACCGCCTGTCTTGATTTCCCCGCGCTCACCTGTAATAGTAGCCGCATGAATTATCAGGACCTGGCCGCGGCGGAGGTTGAAATGCAGTCCCAGGCAACGCCCGACGATCCTTATCTGTCGGTGGTGATTCCAGTTTTCAACGAGGAAGAAAACCTGGCGGAGCTGCACGCCCGCCTGGCCACCACCCTGAGCGCCGCCAGCTACACCTGGGAGGTCATCTACGTGGATGACGGCTCCCGCGACAAGTCCTGGAGCCTTTTGCAGGGCTTTAAGCAGGCCGACGCCCATGTGCGCCTGGTGCGCTTCAACCGCAACTACGGCCAGCATATGGCGGTCTTCGCCGGCTTCGAGCGGGTGCGCGGCCAGGTGGTGGCCACCCTGGATGCTGACCTGCAAAACCCTCCCGAGGACGTGCCCAAGCTGGTGGCCAAGCTGGAGGAGGGCTATGACGTGGTGGGCGGCTGGCGCCAATTCCGCCAGGACTCCTGGCTGCGCACCTTCCCCTCCATGATCGTCAACCGCGTCACCAGCCGGGTGGTGGGAGTGGAACTCAAGGATTACGGCTGCATGCTGCGGGCCTACCGCCGCGAGGTGGTGGAGGCCATGAACGCCTGCCAGGAGACCAGCAGCTTCATCCCGGCCCTTGCCAACACCTATGCCTCCCAGGTGGTGGAGATACCCGTGGGCCATGCCGAGCGCCAGGGCGGGCGATCCAAATACGGCCCCTTGCAGCTGTTGCGCCTGCAATTCGACCTCATGACCGGCTTCTCGGTGCTGCCCATCCAGTTTGTCAGCTTCGTGGGCTCCCTGGTGGCTCTGGTGGGCCTGGCCTTTGCCTGCTTCCTCTTCGTGCGCCGTCTGATCATCGGCCCCGAGGTGGAGGGGGTATTCACCCTGTTCGCCATACTCTTCGTCTTCGTGGG
Source organism: Deltaproteobacteria bacterium (assembly GCA_021815655.1). Taxonomy (GTDB): domain Bacteria; phylum Desulfobacterota; class Desulfarculia; order Desulfarculales; family Desulfarculaceae; genus JACRDC01. The sequence continues at coordinate 1,829 of JAKAGJ010000024.1, forward strand.
CTTGCAGATATTGGGCGTGGGGCTCATCGGCGAGTACGTGGGGCGTATCTACCGCGAGGTACGGCGGCGGCCACGCTTCGTCATCCGCGAAACCCGGGACTAGGCCCAGCGGGGTGCCCGGCATGCCAGAGCCCTGCGGCCAGCCCTCAGACCCCACCCGCCTGGTGCTCAAGGTGGACGTTGACACCAAGGTGGGGCTCTTGGACGGCACCCGGCGCCTGGCCGATATCCTGGGCGAACTGGGGGTCAAGGCCTCCTTTTACGTGGCCATGGGACCGGACCACTCGGGAAGGACACTCAAGCGCGTCTTCAGGCCCGGCTTCCTCAAGAAGCAGCTTCACTCCGGCGCGGCCAAGGCCTACGGCCCCATCACCATGCTCTACGGCCTGCTGCTGCCCGGCCCCATCATCGCCCGTAGCGCTCCGGGACTCCTGAACCGCCTCATCAGCGAAGGGCACGAGGTGGGGCTGCACGGCTGGGACCACGTCTATTGGCACGACCGCGTGCGCCATATGGACCCGGCGGGCACGCGCCGTCAACTGGAATTGGCCGCCGGCTTGTTCCGCCAGATCACCGGCCTAAAGCCGGCCAGCTTCGCCTCGCCGGGCTGGCAGGTCAACGACGCCGCCCTGGTGGCCATGGCCGCCATGGGCCTGACCCACGTCTCCTGCACCCGGGGCCAGAGCCCCTTCAGACCCCTGGTGGCGGGGCGGGCCTTGCCCCTGATCGAGCTGCCCACCACCATGCCCAGCCTGGACGAGGTCTTAAGCCTGCCCCAGGTCAGCCCAGAAAATGCAGGCCTCTATCTGGCCGATCAGGTGCGCCCAGGCCGGCTCAACGTCTTCACCCTGCACGGCGAGGTGGAGGGACGGCAGATGGCCCCGGTCCTTCGCCAGTTTCTGGGCATCCTGCTCAGACGCGGCGTGATCTTCCAGCGCCTGGTGGACGCGGCAATCCAGGCGGCGCGGGGACCCTTGCCCGCCGAGGGCATCGCCTGGGCCACGGTGCCCAACCGGGCCGGCGAGCTGGCCTTTCAGCCTTCGGCCCTGGCCGGACTGGCGGCGTGAAACGCTTCGCCTACAACCTGGCCATGGCCACGGGCCTGGCCCTGGCCGCGCCGCTGTTGGCCGCGCGCCTGGCCAGGGGGCGCTACCGCGCCATCGCCTTGAAACGCCTGGGCCTGGGATCGGCTTGGCTGCCACCGGCCGCGGCGGGCGGCATCTGGGTGCATGCGCTGAGCGTGGGCGAGGTGCGCTCGGCCTTGCCTCTGCTCAAGGCCCTGGGCCAGCGTTTTCCCCAGCGCCCCTTGGCCCTGTCGGTGGCCACCGCCCAGGGCCTGGCCGTGGCCCAGCAGGAATTGGCCGGTCATGGCGGGGTGAGCCTGTTCGTGCGTCCGCTGGATTTGGCCTGGAACGTGGAGCGCCTGCTTAACCGCCTGGGTCCGGCCCTGTTCTGTCTGGTGGAGGGAGATATCTGGCCGGGCTGGTCCTGGGGGTTAAAGCAACGCCAGGTGCCCAGTCTGCTGGTCAACGGCCGCGTGAGCCCCCGCACCTTCAGGGGCTACCGCCGCCTGGGGCCCTTGGCGCGGGGACTGTTCAGCGGCTTTGCGCGCATCCTGGTGCAGACGGGCGTGGACCAGGAGCGCCTGCTGGCCGTGGGCATCGACCGCAAGCGCCTGGCCGTGGGGGGCAACCTGAAATTCGACACTGCCCCGGCCCGCCTGGACCAGGCCCAGCGCCAGGCCCTGGCCCAGGAACTGGGCCTGAACGAGCGGCGGGTGCTGGTGGCCGGCTCCACCCACCCCGGAGAGGATGAGGCCTGCCTGCGGGCCTTTAAAGGCTTGCAACCCGGCCACCCCGGCTTGGCCCTGATCCTGGCCCCTCGCCAGGTGGAGCGGGGGCGCGCCTTGGCCCGCCTGGCCGCGGGCATGGGCTTGAGCGCGGCCCTGCTCTCGGAGGGGCCTAAGCCCGCGGGCGCCCAGGTGCTGATCCTGGATGTTTTGGGGCGCCTGGCGCCGGCCTATGCCCTGGCCCAGGCCGCCTTCGTGGGAGGCTCCCTGGTGCCGGTGGGCGGGCACAACCTGCTGGAGCCGGCGGCCCAGGGTGTGCCGGTGCTCTTCGGGGAGCACACCCACAACTTTCTGGAGATGGCCCGCGATTTGGAGGCCTGCGGCGGCGGGGGGCGCCTGGCCGGGGCCGAGGACCTGGCGGAAGCCTGGGGCCAATTGCTGGCCGACCCCGCGCGGGCTTCAGTCATGGGCCAGGCCGGGCTGGCCTTTTGCCAGGCCCACCGGGGGGCCTTGGCCCGGGCCGTGGAGGAGGCGGCACAGCTCTTGGAGGGAGGCCGGCCATGAAGCAGGGCCCCCAGGATGTCTTTCAGCGCCTGAGCGCGCCGGAGCCTGGCCCCCTGTGGCTGCGCGGCCTGCGCGGCCTGGCCCGGGCCGCCTCCGGGTTTTACGGCCTGGGGGTGCGCGCCCGCAACCTGATATATGACCTGTATCCCGAGACCGTGCGCTACCTGCCGGTGCCGGTGGTGGGGGTTGGCAACCTCACGGTGGGCGGCACCGGCAAGACCCCCCTGGTCATGGAGGTGGTGGCCGCGCTGACCCGCCTGGGCCTGCCCAGCGCCGTCATCAGCCGAGGCTATGGCCGCCAGGGCGGCGCGGGCCTGGCCTGGGTTTCCCTGGGACAGGGGCCGTTGCTCACCGCCTCCCAGGCCGGGGATGAGCCTGTGCTGCTGGCCAGCCGGCTGGAGGTGCCGGTGGCCGTGGGCGCCGACCGCTACGCCGTGGGGCGCGAGGTGGTGCAGCGCACGGGCATGCGAGTGCTGGTGGGGGATGACCTCTTTCAGCATCGCGGCCTGCACCGCGACCTGGACCTGGTGGCCCTTGATGCCAGCCAGCCCCTGGGCAACGGCCGGCTCTTGCCCGCCGGCCCCCTGCGTGAGCCGGCCAGTGGCCTGCGCCGCGCCCAGGCGGTGGTGCTCACCCGCGCCGAGGACCCAGAGGCCACCCGGCGCACCCGGACCTGGCTGCGCAGTTTCTGGGGGCCAGGCCCGGTGCTGGCCTGCCGTCACCGCCTGCGGGGGCTGAAAGCCCCGGGAGGGCGGCTCTTGTCCGGTGAGGAACTAAAGGGCAGGGCGGTGCTGGGCTTCTGCGGACTGGCCCAGCCCCAGGGCTTTGCCCAGGCCCTGCGCGGCCTGGGGCTGCTGGTGGTGGATTTCCGTTCCTTCGGCGACCACCATCCCTACACCGCCTCGGAGATCGCCGCCCTGTGGGCCCAGGCCAAGACCGTGGGCGCCCAGGCCCTGGTGACCAGCGAAAAGGACGAGGCCCGGTTGCCGGCGGTGCTGCCCCTGGACATGGAGCTGTGGGTCAGCCGCCTGGAGCTGGAATTCGCGGAAGGCTCGCGGGCCTTGGACGAAGTGCTGGCCTGGGGGCTGGCCCCCTGGGGACGCCGGCTGTGAGCCTGGGCTACCCAGCCCTCAAGGGCGCGGCCTGGCTGGCCGGGCTGATGCCCCCGGGCCTGGCGCGGGGGCTGGGGCGCGGGCTGGGTGGGCTGGCGGCCCGTTGGGACCAGCGCCACTGGCAAATCGTCACCAGCAACCTGCGCGTCTCCTTTCCCGAGCATGACGAGGCCTGGGTGCAGGCCACGGCCCGGGCCTGCTTCGCCCATCTGGGGCAGGTGATCCTGGAAATTCCTCTCCTGGTGCGGCTATCGCCCGCGGCCATCGTGGAGCGCACCCGCCATCACGGCCTGGATAACCTGGAGGCGGCGCGTAGCCAGGGCAAGGGCATCCTGATGCTCGCCGGCCATTTGGGCAACTGGGAGTGGGCCAGCGTGGCTTCGGGCGTCGTCGTGGGCGGGGCCTGTCCCGTGGGCCGGCCCTTGGACTGGCCTCCGGCGGATGCCCTGGTCAACTACTGGCGCACCAAGACCGGCAACGAGGTGATCCCCAAGGCCCGCTCGGCCCGGCAGGTCCTGCGCGCTCTCAGGCGCAATAAGCTGGTGGGCCTGCTGTTGGACCAGAACGTGGACTGGTACGACGGCCAGTGGGTGGACTTCTTCGGCCGGCCGGCCTGCACCAACCAGGGCCTGGCGCTCCTGGCCATGGCCACCGGCGCGCCGGTCTTGACCTACCACAACTTCCGCGCGCCTGACGGCCACTTCGACGTGTACTTCGGCCAAGCCCTGCCTCTGTTCAAGACCGGCGACAAGACCCAGGACGTGTGGGACAATACCCAGCTCTACACCAAGGCCCTGGAGGAGATCATCCGCCAGCGTCCGGAGCAGTGGTTCTGGATGCATCAGCGTTGGAAGACCAAGCCTTTTCACCCCTGGCCACGGGAACGCAAACCATGACCAGCCTGCGGCCCAATCAGCCGGGGCGCATCCTGGTGCGGGGAACCAACTGGGTGGGCGACGCGGTGATGACCCTGCCGGCCTGCGCCGCCCTGCATGAGGCCTGCCCCCAGGCCCAGATCGAGGTGCTGGCCAAACCCTGGGTGGCGGCGGTGTACCAGGCCTCGCCGGCGGTGAGCCGGGTCATCACCCTGGACGGCAAGCAGGCCCACGCCGGCCTGCGCGGGCTCTATGGGCTGTCCCAGGAGCTCAAGCAGAGGCGCTACGACTGGGCGGTGCTGTGGCAGAACGCCTTTCAGGCGGCCCTCGTGGCCTGGCTGGCGGGCGTGCCGGTGCGCCTGGGCTATGACAGCGACGCCCGGCGGCTCCTGCTCAGCCACGCCGTCAAGCGCACGCCCCAGGTGCGTAGTCTGCACGAGACAGCCTACTACCTGCACATCCTGGCCGCGGCGGGGCTCTTGGAGCGTGAGCCGCCGGCCACGGGCGTGCAGCCGGTCTTGGAATTGAGTCCTCGCGACCAGGGCTGGGCCGAGGGCTTCCTGGCCGCCCAGGGGTTGGAGACGGAGAGGCTTCTGGGCTGCGCGCCGGGGGCCAGCTTCGGCCCGGCCAAGTGCTGGCCCGCCGAGCGCTTCGCCGCGTCCTTGCGCCAGTTGGCCGGCCAGGGGTTCGCGGCGGTTCTGCTTTTTGGCTCCGCCTCCGAGGCCCAAGCCACCCGGGCCGTGGCCCAGGGGTTGGAAGGCCTCAAGGTCATAGACCTAAGCGGGCGCACCAACCTGGCCCAGGCCTTGGCCCTGCTGGCGCGCCTGGGGCTTTTTCTCACCAACGACAGCGGCCTGATGCACGCCGCCGCCGCCCTGGAGGTGCCCACCCTGGCGGTCTTTGGCTCCACCAACCCCGTGACCACGGCGCCCCTGGGCCCCTGGGTGGAATTGGTGCGCCGGCCGGTGGAGTGCAGTCCCTGCCTCAAACCGGTCTGCGCCAAAGGCGATCTGCGCTGCTTTACGGCCATCCAGCCCCCGGAGGTGACAAGCGCGGCCCTGGGGCTCTTGGCCCGCCGGGCGGGGCAGGGGGGCGGCCAGCCGTGAAGGTGCTGATAGTCAAGCTCTCGGCCCTGGGCGACGTGGTGCAGGCCCTGCCCGTGGCCATGGCCATCCGCCGTCAGTTGCCCCAGGCCCGCCTGGACTGGCTGGTGGAGGCGCCCTCTGCCGGGCTCCTGCAAGGGCACCCGGCCCTGGATCAGGTGCTGGTCTCTCCACGGGGGCAAATGGCCAAAAACATGGGCTGGGAAGGGATAAAGGACTGGTTGGCCAAGCTGCGCGCCGTGGAGTACGACGCGGTGCTCGACTTGCAAGGGCTTATGAAAAGTGCTATTTTTGTGGGCCTTAGCAGGGGGCGGCGCAAGATCGGCTATGCCGGCGGCAAGGAGCCCTTGGCGGCCTGGGCTCTGACCGAGAGGCTGCCGGCCTTTGACCCCGAGCGCCACGCCCTGGAGCGCTACCTGGACTTGCTGGGGCCCCTGGGCATCATGCGTCCGGCGAGGCCAGAGTTTGGCCTGGAGCCCGCGCCGGAGGCCCTGGCAGCGGCGGCCGGCCTCTTGGCCCCCCGCCAGGCCGGGCGGCCCCTGGTGGTGTTGCACTCCATGGCCAAGTGGGAATCCAAGTTGTGGCCCACGGGGCACTGGGCGCAATTGGCGCGCCTGCTGCACCAGGCCGGGGTGGACTTGGCGCTGAGCGGCTCGCCGGCGGACCAGCCCCAGACCCAGGCCATCCTGGCCCAGGCCGGCCTGCCGGAGGGAGTGCGGGACTTGGCCGGGCGCACCAGCCTCAAGGAGCTGGCCGCCGTGCTCAGCCTGGCTGACCTGGTGGTGTCCACCGACACCGGGGTGATGCACCTGGCCGCGGCCCTGGGCCGGCCGGTGGCGGCCTTGTTCGGCCCCACCAGCCCGGGGCGCACGGGGCCTTACGGTCAGGGGCACCAGGTGCTGAGGCTGGGCCTGCAATGCAGTCCCTGCTTCCTGCGGCACTGCCCGGAGCCCCGCTGCCTGTCCACGCTGCCGCCGGAACTGGTGGCCCGGACGGTGCAAGCCATGCTCAGGCGCACGCGCCCGTGAATGGTCACGGGGCGATCATCAAAGGTCTTCTAGGAGTTTAGCATGCGATTTCTGGTGACGGGCGTGGCGGGGTTTATTGGCTCCCAGGTGGCGGAAAGGCTCCTGGAGCAGGGGCATCAGGTGCGCGGCATCGACTGCTTCACCGACTACTACCCCCGCCGCCTCAAGGAGCTGAACCTGGCCCCGGCCCTGGCCAGCCCGGGCTTCAGCTTTGTGGAGCAGGACATCATGGCCGTGGAGCCGGCCAGCCTGTTGGAGGGCGTGGACGTGGTGATACACCTGGCGGCCCAGGCCGGGGTGCGTCGCTCCTGGGGGGCCAATTTCCAGATCTATACCCACAACAACCTGCTCACCACCCAGCGCCTGCTGGAGGCGGCCAAGGACCACGGGCTACGGCGCCTGGTCTACGCCAGCTCATCCTCGGTCTACGGCGACACCCAGGACCTGCCCATGCGCGAAACCAGCGCCTGCTGGCCCGTCTCGCCCTACGGCGTGAGCAAGCTGGCCGCCGAGCACCTGTGCCACCTCTACACCAAGAACTTCGGCCTGGACACCGTGAGCCTGCGCTACTTCACGGTCTACGGACCACGCCAGCGGCCGGACATGGCCTTCCACCGCTTCATCCGCGCCCAGCTTGAGGGCACGGGCTTCCGGCTTTTTGGCGACGGCGAGCAGTCCCGGGACTTCACTTTTGTCTCGGACATCGTGGACGCCACCATCGCCGCGGCCCTCATACCCGAGGCCAGGGGCGGCATCTTCAATATCGGCGGCGGCTCGCGGGTCAGTGTTAACCAGGTCATCGCCATGCTGGAGGAGATCACGGGGCACAAGGCGCCCATCGAACGCCTGGCCGTGGCCAAGGGCGATGTGCGCGATACCGAGGCCGACACCAGCCGCGCGCGGGCGGTGCTGGGCTTCGACCCCCGCTTTGACCTCAAGAAAGGCCTGGCCGCCGAGGTGGCGTGGGTGCGCCAGATGCTTCCCACCTTGCAGCGGGAGGTGTAGTCATGGCCCTGAGCCCGGAGCTGCTGGCCATCCTGGCCTGCCCCCAGTGCAAGGAGCCGGTGGAGCCCACGCCCGACCAGGCCTGGCTCCTGTGCCGCCGGTGCCACCTGCGCTACGAGGTGAGGGACGACATCCCCATCATGCTGGTGGACGAGGCCCGGCCCCTGGAAGACTAGGCTTGGCCGCGCCCGGCCACAAGCCCCCCCGCCGCGCCCTGGTGATAAAGCTGGGGCACATCGGCGACGTGCTGGTGAGCACCCCCGTCTTTACCGCCCTCAAGGAGGCCTATCCCGGCCTGTCCACCACCGCCCTGGTGGAGCAGGGCACCCAGGCCATGGTGCAGAACAGCCCCTACGTGGACCAGGTGCTGACCCTGCAACGCCCCGACTCGGCCTGGCAGGCGGCGCGCGCCAACCTTAAGCTCTTGGCCAGCCTGCGGCGGGGCCGCTTCGACCTGGCCATTGATCTCTCAGGCGGCGACCGCGGGGCCTTTCTGGCCTTTATGAGCGGGGCCAGCCAGCGCGTGGGCTTCGAGCCGCGCAAGCCCCATGTGCGCGCCCGGGCCTTCCACCTGCTGGCCGATGCCAAGGGCACCCAGAACCACATGGTGGAGACCCTGCTGAGGCCGGTACGCCTGTTGGGCATCGAGCCCCAGGATCGGGGGCTGAAGCTCTTCCCTCCGCCCCAGGACCAGGCGCGGGCCGCCGCCCTGCTGGCCCAGCACGATCTGGGCGCCCAAGGCTATGCCCTGGTGCATCCCACCTCGCGCTGGATGTTCAAGACCTGGACGCCCGAGGGCAACGCGGCGGTGATCCGCCACCTGCTGGGGCGGGGGCTCAAGGTGGTGCTCAGCGCCGCGCCCCAGTCGCGGGAGCTGGATTTCCTGGCCCTGGTGCGCCATTGCCTGGGCGAAACGCCGGGGGTGGTGGACCTGGGCGGGCGGCTGGATTTGTCCCTGCTGGCGGCGCTGATCGCCCAGGCGCGGGTCTTTTTCGGAGTGGACAGCGCGCCCATGCACATGGCCGCCGCCCTGGGCGTGCCGGTGGCGGTCTTG
>JAKAGJ010000025.1 GCA_021815655.1 Deltaproteobacteria bacterium
CGCCTATTTCCACTCTCCTGGGCCACTTCCCGCTGCTGGATATTAGTTGTTTACAGATTATGTTCGTTTGTATAATCTTGCTGTTGATAATGAAGCGTTGATTAACGCAATACGTTTAATCACAGTGAGAGAGCCATGAAAACAGACTATCAGTACGTCAAGGTCGAGCTGAGCCAAGGCCTGGCCCTGCTACGCATGGACAACCCGCCCGTGAACCAGATGTCCCAGGTTTTCATGGGCGAGCTGGACCAGGCCATGCGCGGCGCCCTGGCCGAGGAGTCGGTCAAGGCCATCATCCTGACGGGCACGGGTTCAAACTTCGTGGCCGGCGGCGATGTCACCCAGATGCTGCCGGTGAAAGACAAGGCCATGTTCGTGGAGCGGCTGATGTGGGTGCACAGCCTGTTCAACGCCATGGAGCAGGGACCCAAGCCGGTCATCGCGGCCATCAACGGCAACTGCCTGGGCGGCGGCCTGGAGATGGCCATGGCCTGCCACTACCGCGTGGCGGTAAAGGGCGTGAGCCTGGGCCTGCCCGAGGTCAAGCTGGGATTGTTGCCCGGCTCGGCCGGCACCCAGCGCCTGCCGCGGCTCATCGGCCTGCCCGACGCCCTGGAATACATGACCACCGGCAACTTTATGAAGGCCGAGAAGGCCTGGTCCCTGGGGCTGGTGGACGAGCTGGCCACGGCCGAGGGGCTGATCGACACCGCCCGCGCCGCCGCCACCCAGTTCCTCAAGGGGTATCAGACCATCAAGACCCGCATGGCCAGCCGCCGCTTCGACCGCCTGCCCAGCGCCGCAGAGAAGACGGCGCTGATGAACTTCGTCAAGGCCGGCATGGCCAAGAAGGCCAAGGGCTACATCGCCCCCTTCAAGATCGTGGAGGCGGTGGACAAGGGCCTGTCCATGGATTTCGCGGCCGACATCGCCCGCGAGGCCGACCTCTTCGGCGACTGCGTGGTGTCCGACGTGGCCAAGAACCTCATCAGCACCTTCTTGAACGAGCGGGCCGCCGGCCGGCTGCCGCGCATCAAGGGCCTGACGCCGGCCAAGCCCAGGAAGGTGGCCATGCTGGGCGGCGGCGTAATGGGCTCTTCCATCGTGCACCTCCTCTTGGCCAGCGGCTTCGAGGCGGTGCTGTGGGAGATCAACGACGAGGCTCTGCAAAAGGCCTTGGCCGCCATCAAGAAGACCTTCGCCTACAAGCTCAAGACCGGCAAGATGAAGCCCGAGCAGCTGGAGCAGCTCATCGGCGCCAAGCTCAGCACCACCACCGACCTGGCCGACCTCAAGGACGTGGACCTCATCATCGAGGCGGTGTTGGAGAGCATGACGGTCAAGCAGGACATCTGGAAGAAACTGGAGGGCATCTGCCGGCCCGACGTGATCTTCGGCACCAACACCTCGGCCCTGCCCATCACCGAGATGGCCACGGTGCTGAACGATCCCGGCCGCATGATCGGCCTGCACTTCTTCAACCCCGCCGAGCGCATGCCGCTATTGGAGATCATCTGCGCCGAGAAGACCAGCGACCAGACGCTGGCCAGCAGCGTGGCCTTTGGCCGGGCCATCAAGAAGGTGCCGGTGGTGGTGAACGACGGGCCGGGCTTCTACGTCTCGCGCCAATTGGGCGGCCTCATGGGCGGCTCGGTGTACCTGCTGGCCGACGGCGTGAGCGGCGAGGAGATCGAAAAGGCCATGCTGGACTTCGGTCTGCCCATGGGTCCGGCCACCCTGTCGGACCTCACGGGCATTGACATCAACTACCACGTCAACAAGACCTTCGAGCGCCGTCTGGGCATCCGCTACAAGGTGCACCCCCTGACCGAGGCCATCTACGCCCTGGGCGACTACGGCCGCAAGACCGGGCGCGGCTACTTTGACTACAGCGCAAAAACGCCGGTGCCCAACCCCCGGGTGACGGCGGTGGTGGCCGGCTATCTCAAGGACCGCGGGGTGCAGGCCAGGCCAGCCGCGCCGGGCGAGATCGTGGAGCTGATGCTGGCCTGCGGCATCAACGAGGCGGCCCTGATGATTGAGGAGGGCATCTGCGACCGGCCGGCGGACATGGACCTGGCCATGATAACCGGCACCGGCTTCCCGCCCTACCGGGGCGGCGTTTTGCGCTACGCCGACACCTGGGGCCTCAAGAACGTTTACGCCAAGCTCAAGGAGTTGGAGAAAAAGTACGGCCCGCGCTTCGCCCCGGCGGCGCTTATCAAGACCATGGCCGAAGAAGGCAAGACCTTCTATCAAGATCGCTAGCAAGGAGAGACCCATGCAAGAAGTAGTCATCACCGGATACCTGCGCACCGCCCAGTCGCGCTGCCGTCCCAACGATCCCGGCCGTGACTGGCTGCACGCCTTCCGCGCCGACGAACTATTGGCCAAGGTGCTGCCGGAGTTGGTAAAGCGCAGCGGCGTGGCCGCCGAGGAAATAGATGATTTCATCGTGGGCTGCGCCACGGGCGTGGGCGAGCAGTGGACCTACGGCGGCCGCAACCCCATCTTCCTGGCCAATCTGCCAGAGACCATCGCCGCCAAGTTTGTGGACCAGCAGTGCGGCTCGGCCATGGCCGGCATCCACATCGGCTTCATGGAGATCGCCACCGGCAACGCCGACGTGGTGATGGTGGGCGGCATGGAGCACATGACCCGGGTGCCCATGGGCGGCACCACCAAGGATCGCGGCCTGGTCTCCCACAACCTGAGCCTGTACTTGAGCCCCGAATACAAGCACTGGGACATGATGACCGTGACCAACATGGGGCTCACGGCCGAGAAGCTTCTGGCCAAGAGCGGCCTGAGCAAGCAGGACATGGACGCCTGGGCCGTGCGCTCCCACCAGCGCGCCGCCAAAGCCCAGGCCGAGGGCTTCTTCAAGGATGAGATACTGCCCATCGACGCCCCCCAGGCCGACGGCAGCGTGATGAGCGTGGACAGGGACCAGGCCGTGCGCGGCGAGACCAGCATGGAAGACCTGGCCAAGCTAAAGCCGGCCTTCAAGAAGGACGGCCTGGTCACGGCCGGCGTCTCCTCGCCCTTGAACGCCGCCGGCACCGGCATGATGCTCATGTCCAAGGAGAGGGCCAAGCAGAAGGGCATAAAGCCCTTGGCCACCATCCGCTCCATCGGCTTCGTGGGCGTGGACCCCACCATCATGGGGCACGGCCCGGTGCCGGCCAGTATAAAGGCCCTGGACAAGCTGGGCCTGAAGCCTCAAGACATCGACTACTGGGAGATAAACGAGGCCTTCGCCATCGTGGCCCTGAACTGCATCAAGGAGCTGGGCCTGGACCCCGAGCGGGTCAACGTCATGGGCGGCGGCCTGGCCATCGGCCACCCCCTGGGCGCAACCGGCAACCGCCTGGTGGGCACCCTGGCCCGCATCCTCAACCAGAAGGGCGCCCGCTGGGGCTGCGCCAACGCCTGCGTGGGCGGCGGCCAGGGCGTGGCCACCATCATCGAGCGCGAAGACTACTAACCGCAAGGGGGCCCTCAAGGCCGTCCACGGCTTTGAGGGCCAGCCGCAGACCGGCCCCGCCTGCGGCCTCGGCCCAGGCGGGGCCGTCATGTTATTATGCCCCGGGCGCGCGGGACGCGCCGGCCACCTCAACCCAGGCACCAGGAGCAGGCTATGTCCCAGGATCTGTACCGCCGGATTCAACGGCAGCTGGATCAATACTCCATCGGCTTTCCCGCCACCGACTCCGGCGTGGAGCTGGAGATACTGCGCAGGCTTTTCCCAGAAAAAGACGCCGAGCTGTTCAACCAGCTGAGCCCGCGCCTGGAGACTCCGGCCCAGATCGCCCAGCGCCTGGGGCGGGAGGAGCGGGAGCTGGCCCGCCAGTTGGACGACATGTCCGAGCGGGGCCTCTTGTTCCGCAAGCGTGGCGGCGATGCCCCGCGCTACGCGGCCATTCCCTTCATTCACGGCCTGTTCGAGTTCCAGCTGAAAAATTTGGACCCCGTGCTGGCCGGCCTGATGGAGCGCTACGCCCACGAAAAGAACTTCGACCAGGCCATGCAGACCAGCGCCGGGGCCTTTTTGCGCACCATCCCCGTGCGGCGGGCGGTGCCGGTGGAGCACCACGTGGCCGCCTACGAGGACGCGGCCCAGATACTGCGCTCGGCCGGGCAGATCGTGCTGGCCCAGTGCATCTGCCGCAAGCAGAAGCAGACCGTGGGCCAGGGTTGCGGCAAGCTCTCGGAGGCCTGCTTCATGTTCGGGTCCATGGGCCAGTACTACCTGGACCGGGGCATGGGCCGGCTCATCAGCCTGGAGGAGGGCCTGGAAGTCCTGGCCCGGGCGGCCGAGGACGGCCTGGTCACCCAACCGGGCACGGCCCAGAACCCGGCCGGCATGTGCAACTGCTGCGGAGACTGCTGCGGGGTGCTCATTTCCCTAAAGAAGCATCCCCGGCCGGCCAGCCTGGTTTTCTCCAACCACTACGCCCAGATCGACCGCGATCTGTGCACCGGCTGCCAGGTTTGCCTTCAGCGCTGCCAGATGGACGCCATCGCCATGGATGACGACGGTCTGGCCAGCCTCGATCCGCAACGCTGCATCGGCTGCGGACTGTGCGTCACCACCTGCCCCGGCGAGGCCATCAGCCTGATGGACAAGCCCGCCGGCCAGCGCCAGGACCCGCCCCAGACCTCGGCGGACCAGATGCGCTACATGGCCACTAGAAGAGGCTTGTTGTAGACACCGCCGGCGGCGGCCGGGCAAGGGAGGAGCGCTCATGCTGACCCAGGAACAGATCGTGGCCCAGGCCGGGGAACTGGGCTTCGCGGACATCGGTTTCACTACCGCCGAGCCCTTCGAGTCCCAGCGGGAGATATTGACCCAGCGCCAGGAGAGCTACGCCTGGACCAAGGCGGCGGGGCTGGACCTGATGGCCGGCACCGACCCCCAGAAGGCGCTGCCCGGGGCCAAGTCCATCATCGTGCTGATCGAGGCCTATTTCCGCCAGGCCAATCCGCGGGGCATGGAGCCCCACTTTGGACGCTGCTACCTGGATGACGACCGCGTCACCAAGGACGGCCTGAGCCGCCGCCTGAAATCCTTTCGCCATTTCCTGGGGCACCACGGCATCCAGACCGCGGTGCCCTTCGACCTGCCCCACCGCCTTTCCGCGGCTCGGGCCGGACTGGGCGACTTCGGCAAGAACTGCCTTTTCTATTCCCACAAGGCGGCGCGCAAGAGTTCCTGGGTGCTGCCCCTGGCCGTGGTGGTGGATGCCGCCTTCACTCCCGGCACGCCCACCCTGGAGGTGGGCTGCCCAGCCTGGTGCAAGAACGCCTGCCTGGCGGCCTGCCCCACCGGCGCCCTGCGGGGACCGCGCCATATCGAGCCGCGCCGCTGCATCTCCTTTCTCACCTACTACGGCCAGGGACTGACGCCCCTGGAGCTGCGCGAGCCCATGGGGCTGTGGGTCTACGGCTGCGACCGCTGCCAGAACGTCTGCCCGCGCAACGCGGCCTGGCTGGCCGCCGACCTGCCCGCCAATCCCCGCGTGGCGGCCAAAGCCTCGGACTTTGAGCTGGGCAAGCTCTTGGCCATGGATACCCAGTACTTTGAGCGGCACATCTGGCCGCACATGTTCTACATGAAGGCCGAGGACCTCTGGCGCTGGAAGATGAACGTGGCCCGGGTCATGGGCAACACCCGCGACGAGGCCTACGTGCCGGACCTGGCCCGGGCCTTGGCGCGGGAGCCGGATGAGCGGGTGCGGGGCATGGCCGCCTGGGCCCTGGGGCGCGTTGGCGGGGCCGCTGCCCGGCGCGCCCTGGAGTCCTCGCCCCGAGGCGGGGAGGGGCTGGTGGCCCAGGAGGTGGCCCAGGCCCTGGCCATGCTCCCCTGAGAGGCCGCGCCGCCGGCCAGGCTGGGTGGGACAAGACCGGCGTTGCCAGTCAAAATAGGTGTAAACATCAGCGGGCCGGGCGCCCCAGGCTGGGACCGGGGCAGCTTCGGGCCGGAGAGGAAACAGCACATGCGTTTGCATGATCGCGTGGCCATCGTCACGGGAGCCGCCCAGGGCATCGGCGCGGCCACGGCCCTGCGCCTGGCCGAGGAGGGCGCCCACCTGGCCATCTGCGACCTGAACCAGCAGGGCCTGGCCCAGGTGGCTGACCAAGTTCAGGCCTTGGGGCGGCGGGTGCTGGCCCTGGAGGGCAGCGTGGCGGACCGGGCCTTTGTGCAAGACATGGTGCGCCAGACCCAGGAGCGCCTGGGCGGGCTGGACATCCTGGTGAATAACGCCGGCATCGTGCGCGACGTCATCGGCCACAAGATGAGCGAGGAGCAGTGGGACCAGGTGATCGACGTCAATCTCAAGGGCGTCTTCAACTGCCTGCAAGCCTGCATGATTCCCATGCGTGAGCAGGGCAGCGGGGCCATCGTCAATCTGTCATCGGTGAGCCGCTACGGCGTGGCCGGGCAGTTCAACTACGCCGCGGCCAAGGGCGGGGTGGCCAGCCTCACCGCCGCGGCGGCCAAGGAACTGGGGTCCAAGGGCGTGCGGGTAAACGCCGTGGCTCCGGGCTCCATCGACACCGAGATGCTCATGACCATGCCCCAGGCCAAGCGCGAGATGCTGCAAAAGCTGGTGATTCCCCTGGGGCGCCTGGGGCAGCCCCGGGAGGTGGCCAACGTGATTCTTTTCCTGGTTTCCGACGAGGCCAGTTACGTCAACGGCCAGACCATCAACGTCTGCGGCGGGGCCTATACCCGTATCTAGACCAACCGGCGGTCAAGGCCGTCTTTGACATTTAACGCCGATGAGCCGGGCAAAAGCTTGGGCTTTGCCCGGCCCGCATATTTAGGCCCCGCCCAGCCTGCCGACGCGCGAGGCTCCGGGATTGGCCCCGGAGCCCCGACCGACGCCCGCGATCATTCCACCCGGAACAGGCTCTCGTCGAACTCGGGCTTGTCCTTGTAGCGGCGCATGAAGAAGCCCGGCATGGCCTCCAGGTTGGCGAAGAAGGCCGGGTCGGTCATGATGCCGGCCTGGTGCAGGGCCTTGAGCACCTGCTCGGGCTGGGGGGGGCAGCCCTTGATGGGGATCATCTCCTGGATGGCCGGGTTGTCCTTGTGGGCCTGGTACATGCACTTGCCCATCAGGATGGTCTTCTTGGCCCGGCCCGAGGGCTGCATCATCTTGCCCGTCAGCACCTCCACGTCCTCCCAGGGCTCGCCCCGCCAGGCCGAGGCCACGGCCTGCAACACCACGCCGTTCATGCTGGAGCAGTAGGTGCACAGGCTGGTGTCGTACTTGTAGTAGCTGATGCCCTTGATGCCCTTGTTAGCCATGGGCAGGGGCAGGGAGCCGTCCTCGGTGTAGGCGAAGGACCAGGCATGCGGGCGGGCCAAGTCCTCCACGCGCTCGCCCAGCACCTCCACGTCCGAGAGGTCCAGGGGCCGGCCCCGGCGCTGGGCCGCCAAGGCCAGGTAGGGCACCTGGGCCGGGTCCTGGCCCAGCAGGTTGGAGCCCACCAGGTCGGCCGAGAGCAGGTCCCAGGAGGCCACCAGCAGGTTGCTGCGGTGCATGATGCCGTCAAAGGCCGGGCCGTACTCGGAGGTGAAGATGCCGTCCAGCACCGCCAGCACCGGCGGCAGGCGATCGGCCAGGCGGGCCAGCCAGTGAAAGAGGTTGCGCTCGGGGTCGGCGCTGTGGCAGCGCTTGCGCGACTTGACGTCTATCATGCCCTTGAGATTTTTCAGCGCCAGGCTGACCACGGTCTGGGCGTGGGTTTTCATCACCGGCACGTCCACCACGAAGTCGCTTTGCAGGATGTCCTGGTTGAAGCTCAAGGCCATGCCGTCGCCCAGGTCCACCTCCTCAAAGGGGCGCTGGAAGGCGTCGATGACCTGCACGCCGTAACGCTGCTTGAGCTTGTTGTAGCCCAGGGTCTCGAAGGCGTGGGGCGCGGTCTGCTTGTCGTCGGCCTTGCCCAGCACCATGCCCTCGCCGATGGTGATCTGTCCCGCCCCGTGGTCCTTCAAGAGGCGCACCATGTCCTCGATTACCCGGCTGGTGGTGATGGTGCCCCATTTGGGGAAGGGAACCTGGCGGGTCCAGAAGACGATGTTGGGCTTGATGAAGACCTTGGCGCCGGCGGGAATGCGCTCCAGCCCGCCGCAGAGTTCCACGGCCCGGGCCACCGACTCCAGGGGCTTTTCATACTTTACCAGGGCGACCTTGTGCTGAGTCATGTTCCCGCTGCTCCCTTACAGGACTGATTGCGCGATTACCCGTCCGGCCTGGGCCAGAAGGGCGTGCACCGTGGCGTTCAATTGGGCGAAACGCTGGTCCTTGGTCTGGCCGTGGTAGTAGCGGTAGTAGATTTGCTGCACGATCACCGCCAGGCGGAACAGGCCAAAGCAATAGTAGAAGTCTATCTGATCCATGACTCGGCCGGTGCGCTGGCCGTAAAGCTCCACGGCCTGGGCGCGGGTCAGACAGCCGGGCTGGTTGGTGACCATGGAGGTGACCTGCTGCATTTCCGGGGGGTCGTCGGCCTGCACCCAGTAGGCCAGGGTGCAGGCCAGGTCCATGAGAGGGTCGCCCAGGGTGGCCATTTCCCAGTCCAGGACCCCGATGATGCGCAAGGGGTCTAGGGGATCCAGCACCACGTTGTCCAACTTGAAGTCGTTGTGGATGATGGCTGGTGACTTGCTCTCGGGCGGCATCTTTTCCAGAAGCCAGGCCATGACCGTCTCGCCGTCGGGCACGTCGGGGGTGCGGGCGTTGCGGTAGCGCAGGCTCCAGCCCTCCACCTGGCGGCGCACGTAGCCGGCGGGCTTGCCCAGGCTCTCCAATCCGGCGGCGCGATAATCCACGGCGTGCAGCTCGGCCATCACCTCGATGAGCCGCTGGGTCAACCGGCGCATCTGCTCCGGCCCCAGGCCCAGCTCCGGCGGCACCTGGCGGCGGATGATGACGCCCTGGATGCGCTCCATGACGTAGAAGTGGCAGCCCATCACCGCCTCGTCCTCGCTGTAGGCCAGGGGGCGCGGGCAGTAGGGGAAGTGGGGATGCAGGGCGCTGAGCACCCGGAACTCGCGGTGCATGTCGTGGGCGGTCTTGGCCTTGGTGCCGTGGGGCGGACGCCGGAGCACCAGCTCGCGCTCGCCGGCCTTTATGAAGTAGGTGAGGTTGGAGAAGCCCGAGGGGAACTGCTTGATGGAGATGGGGCCAGAAAGCCCCGGGATGTGCTCCAGCAGAAAGGCCTCCACCCGGGCCAGGTCCAGTTCCTCGCCCTGCCTGATTTCGGTTGCCTGGTCGTTGACGCTCATGCTTAGTTCATCTTTCCTGATGGGCTGGCTTCGAGGCCTGCCGTGCACATGGCCAGGGCCGCGCGCACAACCTGATCGGCGTAGCGGTCCACGCTGACACGGCGCTGGGCGTACTTCCAGCGCTTGAGATACCAGTCCTGCAACATGGCCTTGATAAGCGCCGCGGCCATGTGCTGGTCCACGGCGGCGAATGCTCCGGCCTTTCGCCCGCGCTCAATGATGTCGGCGAAGACGCGCTCGGTGGCCAGCTCGCTTTGCTTGGCCCGTTCCTTCTGCTCCTGGCCCAGGTGGCGGGCCTCCATGTAGGCGAAGAAGAAGAAGGGCTGCATGGCCTCGCTGAGGAACAGGTGGGTGCGGATGGCCGCGCCCAATTCCGCCGCCGGCTCCTCTTGCCCCCGGGTGCCTTCCTCCAGCAGGCGCATTATCACCTGGCGGCCGGTGCTGAGCACCATCTCCAGGAGTTCCTCCTTGCTGGTGAAGTAGTCGTAGAGCGCGCCCATGGACAGACCGCTGGCCCGGCTCAGGTCGCGCACGGTCATGGCTTGGAAGCCCTTCTCGTTGGCCAGGCTCAAGGTGGCGTCGAAGATCAGCTCCAGGTTCTTGACCGCGGTGGCCTCCTTCTTGGCCTTGATGGACTCGCGGTGGCCGGCCAGCATCTGCTGGCAGATCTCGCCACGGGAGATCTGGGCCTGGCGGCTGAACTGGGCGAAGGTCATTTTGGGCCCCGCCGGGCGGCCTGTTCCTTGAGGATGCGCTTGGCCACCGATATCTTGTGCACCTCGTCCACGCCGTCATAGATGCGCGCCGCCCGCTCGTGGCGGTAGAAGCTGGCCAGCACCGTGTCGTCGGTCATGCCCAGGCCGCCGTGCACCTGCAGGGCGCGGTCCACCACCCGCTGCATCACCCCGGCGGTGAAAAACTTGATCAACGAGATGTCCTGGCGCGCCGCCTTGTGTCCTTCGGTTTCCATGAGCCAGGCGCAGTGCAGCACCATCA
>JAKAGJ010000026.1 GCA_021815655.1 Deltaproteobacteria bacterium
TGGGCTGCTCCCTGGCCGACCTCTCTTCCCCCGAGCCGCCCGAGGGACAGCCTGCGCGCCCGCCGGTGGAGGAACGCATGGCCCTGGCCCAGGCCGGGGACACCCAATTTTTCGACTGGCGTTTCCAGAGGCTGGACCACAGCCAATTCGAGGCCGAGGTGAGCCTGAACCGCCTGGTGCTGGCGGGGCAGGAGTATTTGCTGGCCGTGGTGCGCGACATCACCAGCCGCAAGCGCACCGAGGAGTCCCTGCGCGCCAGCGAGGAGCGCTTCCGCTCCCTAAGCCAAAACGCCCCGGACATCATCTACACCCTGGGCCAGGACGGGGTCTTCACCTACGTCAATCCCGCCTGGCGGCGCATCCTGGGGCATGCTCCCGAGGAGGTGCTGGGGCGTTTCTTCGTGGATTTCGTATTGCCCGAGGACCGGGTCTTTTTCCGGGAGGCCTTCCGCCGCATACGCGACGACCAGGAGATACTACAGATCAGCCGCTGCCTGCTGCACCAGGACGGCAGCCGGCGCCTGTTCAGCATGAGCGGCTCGCCCAACCTGGACGCCCAGGGCCGGGTCATCGGCATGGTGGGCATGCTCAAGGACGTCAGCAAGCGCGCGGCCGCCGAGCAGGCCCTGCGCAAGAGCCAGGCCAGCCTGGCCCGCGCCCAGCAAATGGCCCACCTGGGCAGCTGGGAAATGGACCTGGCCAGCGGCGAGATGAGCTGTTCCGACGAGGTGTTCCATATCTACGGCATCCCCGGTTCCCAGGCCCCGGTGAACCTCAAGCGCTTCATGCAGTCGGTGCACGCCGAGGACCGGCCGCTGGTGCAGAGGCACCTGCAACTGGCCCCCAGTCTGGAGAGCCCCCAGGGGCTGGAGCACCGCATAGTGCGCCCCGACGGCCAAACCCGCGTGGTCTACCAGTTGGCCGAGCTGTTGCGCGACAGCCAGGGCCGGCCCCAGCGTCTGGTGGGGGCCGTGCAGGACATCACCGAGCGCCGGCGCTCCGAAGAACACATGCACCTCCTGGCCCGCATCTTCGAAAACACCGTGGAGGGCATCCTGGTCACCGACGCCAACGGCGTCATCAGCATGGTCAACCGCGCCTTCAGCAACATCACCGGTTTCAGCGCCGAGGAGGCCATAGGCCAGACCCCGCGCCTGTTGTCCTCCCAGCGCCAGGGGCGGGAATTTTTCGAGCAGATGTGGCAGAGCCTCTTGCGGCAGGGCTACTGGCAGGGCGAGATATGGAACCGGCGCAAGAACGGCGAGGCCTATCCCGAATGGCTGGCCATCACCGCCATCACCGACCCCCAGGGGCGCACCGCCCATTATGTGGGGGTGTTCCACGACATCACCGAGATCAAGCGCAACGAGGAGCAGATCAGCTTCCAGGCCTATCACGACGCGCTCACCGGCCTGCCCAACCGCCTCTTGTTCAAGGACCGCCTGAACATGGCCCTGGCTCACGCCCATCGCCAGCGTGAAGGTCTGGCCCTGTTGTTTTTGGACCTGGACGACTTCAAGAACATCAACGACAGCCTGGGGCACGCCATGGGCGACCAGCTGTTGCAGGCGGTGTCGCGCCGGCTGGTGCGCTGGGTGCGCGACGAGGACTCCGTGGCCCGCCTGGGCGGCGACGAGTTCATCATGCTGTTGGTGGGCACCCACACCCCGGACTACGCCGTGCAGGTGGCCAGCCGCATCCTGGAAACCATGGCCGAGCCCTTGCGCGTGCACGGCCAGGAGTTCTACGTCACCGCCAGCATCGGCATCACCGTCTATCCCCACGACGGCCAGGACGCCGAGACCCTGGTGGCCAACGCCGACACCGCCATGTACCGGGCCAAGGCCGACGGCCGCAACAACTACAAGCTCTTCACTCCGGCCATGAACCAGGAGGTGGTCAAGCGCATGGAGCTGGAGCGCAGCCTGCGGCGGGCGCTGAGGGAGGGCGAGTTCGTGATGCATTACCAGCCCAAGGTGGAGCTGGTAAGCGGGCGGGTGGTGGGAGTGGAGGCCCTGATACGCTGGCAGCGTCCCGGACTGGGCCTGGTGCCGCCGGCGGAGTTCATCCCCGTGGCCGAGGAGACCGGCCTTATCGTGCCCATCGGCGAGTGGGTGCTCTTCACCGCCTGCCGCGCCGCCCAGGGCTGGCGCCGGCAGGGCTTCAGCGACCTGCGCGTGGCGGTGAACCTCTCGCCGCGCCAGTTCCGCCAGCGCAACCTGGTGCAACTGGTCAGCCGCGCTCTGGCCGAGAGCGGCCTGCCGGCCCATTGCCTGGAGCTGGAGGTGACCGAGAGCGTGGTGATGCACAGCGTGGAGGACGCCATCTTGACCCTGGAGCACCTGAGTCAGTTGGGGGTGCACCTGTTCATGGACGATTTCGGCCGGGGCTACTCCTCGCTGTACTACCTCAAGCGCTTTCCCATGCACGCGCTCAAGATCGACCGCTCCTTTGTCAGCGACATCGTCAACAACCCCGGCGACGCCTCCATCGTGGACACCATCATCTCCATGAGCCGCAGCCTCAACCTCAAGGTGGTGGCCGAGGGCGTGGAGACCCAGGAGCAGCTGGATTTCTTGAAGGGCCTGCGCTGCGACCAGATGCAGGGCTTTCTTTTCAGCCGGCCCCTGCCCCTGGAGGAGCTGGAGGCGCTTTTGCGGCGCCGGCCCCGGGCCTAGTTTCAGGCCTAATTACGGGCTAGAGGCGCAGCCAGGGCCCCAACTGGTTGAGGCGTCGGCGGCGGGCGCGGCAGTCGGGCAGCAGGCTGGCCAAGAGTTCCCAAAAAGACGGCGAGTGATCGGGGACCCTGAGGTGGCAGGCCTCGTGGGCGGCCACGTAGTCGCTAAGCTCCGGCGGGGCCATCACCAGGCGCCAGTTCAGGCGCACCTCCCCCTTGGCGTTGCAGGAGCCCCAGCGGCGTTTCTGGTCGCGCACCTGGACCATGGGTGGCCTATCCAACCCCAGGGCGGCGGCGAAGAAGGCCGCGCGCGGCGGCAGCAGCAGGGCGGCCTGGCGCCGATACCACAGGTTCAGGGCCTGGCGCACGGCCAGGGCCTGGGCCTGGCTGCCCAGATCCCGGCCCAGCAGCACCACCAGGCGCTCTCGCAGCACCTCCACCCGCGGCCGGCCTCCCCGCTGGTTGCCCAGCACCTCCAGCAGCAGGTCCTGGCCCTGGAAGGCAAAGGCCTCGCCGCTGACAAAGGCCCGAGGCGGGGGCGGCAGCCCCTGGCTGGCCAGGCGCCGCAAGTGCCCCAGCACCCAGGGGGCCTTGGCCAGCACGAGGGCCTCCACGCGGCTGTCGGAGGCCCCCAGGGGCGCCCGCACCAGCAGGCCCTCCTCGGGGTCCAGGCACAGCCCCAGGCTGCGCCGGCGGCTGCGCACCACCCGGAAGGCTATCTCCTGGCCCTGATAATTGACGCTGCGCCCCTGCGCCTGGTCCCTTGACCCCGCCATCGGCCTCCATCCCCGGCGTCCGCTCTCCGGCGGCCGCCAGGGGCATTATGACATCGCCGGCGGCCGCCTGCTATACTTGCCCACAGGGCAACCTGAAACAGGCCTTCAACGCGGAGACTTTGACGCCATGCCCCAGGAACGCATACGCTACGCCCCCTTGAGGGACAAGATCAGCGACCCGGCCACGGCGGCCCGCCACGTGGTGGACGGCAGCAACCTGTTCGTTTCCGGCTTCAGCCCCGTGGGCTATCCCAAGCTCATCCCCGCCGAGTTGGCCAAGCGGGCCGCCTCCGGCGAGAGATTGCGCTTCAACCTCTACTCCGGGGCCTCCACCGGCGACGGCCTGGACGGGGTGCTGGCCGAGGCCGGAGTGGTCATCTGGCGGCGGCCCTACATGGCCGCCAAGGCCATGCGCCAGCGCATCAACCAGGGCGAGATTCTCTTCAAGGACGACCACCTCTCCTTCACCTCGGCCCAGGTGCGCTCCGGCGGATTGGGCCGCGTGGACGTGGCGGTGGTGGAGGCCTTGGCCATCAACGAGAAGGGGCACCTCATCCCCACCATGAGCGTGGGCAACACACCCACCTTCGTGCGCCAGGCCGACAAGATCATCATCGAGATGTCCGACGCCTGCCCCCTGGACCTGGAGGGCATCCACGACATCTACATCCCCGAGGACCCGCCCTACCGCATGCCCATACCCATCTACCGGGCCAGCGACCGCATCGGCAAGCCCTACATCGAGATGGACCCGCACAAGGTGGTGGCCATCGTCTACTCCCAGGAGCGCGACCACTGCCCCCTGTTCCCGCCGCCCGACCGGGTGGCCCACGACATAGCGGCCCATATCCTGGATTTCGTGCAGCACGAGATCAAGGCCGGCCGCCTGCCCCGTGGCCTGCCCTGGCAGTCGGGGGTGGGCGACGTGGCCAACGCGGTGCTGCTGGGCTTTCTGGAAAACGACTTCTTCCACGGCCTGGACCTCTACTCCGAGGTTTTGCAGGACGCGGTGCTTGACCTCCTGGATTTGGGCAAGGTGCGCCACGCCTCGGGCTCGGCGCTGACCTTCTCCACCAAGGGCCAGGACCGCTTCATCAAGGAGCTGTACCGCTACAAGGAGAAGGTGGTCCTAAGGCCGGTGGAGATTTCCAACTCGCCGGAGGTGATCCGCCGCCTGGGGGTGTTGGCCGTGAACACGGCGCTTGAAATAGACATCTACGGCCACGTCAACTCCACCCACCTTTGGGGGCGCGAGCTGATGAACGGCATCGGCGGTTCGGGCGACTTCGTGCGCAACGCCGCCCTGTCCTTCATGGTCACGCCCGCCAGCGGCAAGCAGGAGCGCATCTCGCGCATCGTGCCCATGGTCAGCCACGTGGACCACTCCGAGCACTCGGTGGACGTGGTGGTGACCGAACACGGCCTGGTGGATTTGCGCAACCTGGCCCCCCGCCAGGCGGCCCGGGCCATCATCGACCACTGTGCGGCCCCGGCCTACCGCGACCTCTTGAGCGATTATCTGGAGCGCGCCAGCCGCGCCGGCGGCCACGAGCCCCAGCTATTGGAGGAGGCCTTCGCCTTTCACCTGCGCTATATGCAGACCGGCGACATGCGGCCGGGCGGCGTGCCCGCCGCTGGGCGGCAACGGGTCGATTAGGCTGCGGCACGAGCTAATGCTGGCGGCTCCCGTTTCGGCCCTGTCGAGCCAACAAGAGCGGGCGGGGGTAAACCCCGCCCCTACATCGAGAAAAAGCCTGTGCTGGCTGGTCGTTATGTAGGGGCGGGGTTTACCCCCGCCCGCTCTTGGTTTCCTTGTAATTCAGGGCGTCCCGACGGGAGCCTGTGAGGCCCGACAGGAGAGAACGTCTACCGACCCGTTATGGGTGCCGAGGCACTCGGCCCGGCCTGCCCCAGGTAGGCGCGCGCCACGGCCGGGTCGGCGGCCAGCTTTGCCGCCGGGCCTTCCAGCACGATGCTGCCGTTTTCGATGACATAGGCGTAGTCGGAGACGGCCAGGCTCTGGAAGACGTTCTGCTCCACCAGCAGGATGGTCTGGCCCTGGCTTTTCAGCTCCAGCACCAGGTCGAAGATCATCTTCACCACCAGGGGGGCCAGGCCCAGGGAGGGCTCGTCCAGCAAGAGCAGCTTGGGGTGGGCCATCAGGCCGCGGGCCATGGCCAGCATCTGCTGCTCGCCGCCGCTGAGAGAGCCGGCCAGCCCCTCGCGGCGCTGGCCCAGCACCGGAAAGCGCTCCTCCATGCGCGCGATGTCGGCGGGGATGTCCTGGCGGGGCCGGCAGTAGGCGCCCAGTTCCAGGTTCTCGCGCACGCTCATGCCCGCCAGCACCAGGCGGCCCTCGGGCACCTGCACCACCCCGGCGGCCACCCGCTGGTGAGAGCTCAGGCGGGTGATGTCCCGGCCTTCCAGCATGATGCGCCCGCCATGGACGGGCACCACGCCGCTCAGGGCGTTCAAGGTGGTGGTCTTGCCGGCGCCATTGGGGCCGATGAGCGAAACCACGCTGCCGGCGGCCACCTTGAGCGACAGATCGCGCACCGCCTCCACGGAGCCGTAGGACACGCACAGACCGCTGACCTCAAGCATGACACACCGCCGCGCCCAGATAGGCCTCCACCACTTCGGGGTGACAGGAAACCTCGGCCGGGCTGCCGCTGGTGATGACCCGTCCGAAGTTAAGCACCGTGATGCGGGAGCAAAGGCCCATGACGAAGTTCATGTTGTGCTCTATGAGCAGGATGGTCATGCCGGCCTGGGCCAGGGTGCGCACCACCGCCGCCACCTTGTCCAGGCTCTCGGGACGCATGCCGGCCACGGGCTCGTCCAGCAAGAGCAGGCGGGGTTGACTGGCCAGGGCGCGGGCGATCTCCAGGCGGCGGCGTTCGCCGTAGGACAGCGCGCTGGCCAGAAAGCCGGCGCGGGCCTTGAGCCCCACCAGCTCCAGGATATCCATGGCCTGGCCCCGCCAGTATTCTTCCTCGCGCCGGGCGGCGGGCAGGCCCAGAAGCCGGGGCAGCAAGGGGCGCTTGGCCTTGAGGTGCTGGCCGGCGATGAGATTTTCCAGGCAGGACAGCCCCGCAAAGAGCCGAATGTGCTGGAAGGTGCGGGCCATCCCCAGGGCGGCCACGCGGTGAGGCGGCTGGCCTTGAATCTCCCGCCCCTCCAGGCGCACGCGGCCGCCGCTGGGCGGAGTGATGCCCGAGAGCACGTTGAGCAGGGTGGTCTTGCCGGCGCCGTTGGGGCCGATGAGCCCGTGGATGGCCCCCTGCTCCACGGAAAAACCCACGCCGTCCAGGGCGCGCACGCCGCCGAAGTCCCGGGATATGCCGTCGATCTCCAGTAGCATGCTTTAGCCCTTGGCCGGCGCGGGGCGCCGCTGAAACAGGGCCATCAGGCCCTTGGGCAAAAAGAGAATCACCAACAGCAGGATCAGGCCGTTGACGAACAGTCGGATGGGCCCGGCGGTGACGCCCAGGCCGCGCAGCACCTCGGGCAGGGCCGTAAGCAAGGCCGCGCCCAAGAGCGGGCCGTACCAGGCGCGGGTGCCGCCCACGATGTTGAAGATGAGCAGGTTCACCGCCGTGGCGAAACCGAACTCGCCGGGGGTGATGAGAAAGTTGAGGTGGGCATAGAGCCCGCCGGCCAGGCCGGCCAACAGCGCGCCGATGACAAAGGCCAGGGTCTTGGTCAAGGTAAGGTTGACGCCCATGGCCGCAGCCGCCGTCTCGTCCTCGCGGATGCTCTGGAAGGCCCAGCCCAGGCGCGTGCGGTGCAGCCGGGCCAGGAAATAGGCCGCCCCGGCCAGGGCCAGGTAGATCATCCAGGTCTGGGTGATGACCGGGATGTTGATCAGCCCCTCGGCGCCGCCGGTGACTTTGAGGTTAAGGGCCGCGATACGCACCACCTCGCCGAAGGCCAGGGTGGCCATGGCCAGGAAGACGCCCTTGAGGCGCAGCACCGGCAGCCCCAGGAGCAGCGCGGCCAGGCCGGCCATGAGGGTGCCGGCCACCAGCGCCAGGGGAAAGGGCGCCCCGAAGTGGGTGGTGAGGATACCGGCGGTGTAGCCGCCGATGCCGTAGAAGGCGGCGTTGCCCAGGGACAACAGCCCCGCCGAGAAGGTGACGTAGAGGCTTAAGCCCAGCAGGCAGTTTATGCCCATGAAGTTGAGCAGGCTGCCGTAGACGGCCCAGAATTGGATGAGGGCGTCCATGACGGCTCTATGCCTCCCGCAGGCGGCCGCGCCCCAGGAGGCCCGAGGGACGCACCAGCATGATGCCGAATAGCAAGGTGAAGGCCACGGCGTCGCGCAGGTTGGAGGTGCCGCTGATGGCCACGGTGAGCACCTCGCTAAGGCCGAAGGCCAGGCCGCCCAGGATGGCCCCGGGCACGCTGCCCATGCCGCCCAGGACGATCACCGCCAGGCCCTTCAGCTCGATGGGCCGGCCCATGTCCGGCGAGAGCGCGTCGAAGTAGAGCCCAAAGAGAATGCCGGCCGCCCCGCCCAGGGCCGAGGAGAGGAAAAAGGTGAAGGCGATGATGCCGTCCACGTTGATGCCCAACAGCCGCGCGGCATGCTGGTTCTCGGCCACGGCGCGGATGGCCTTGCCCACGCGGGCGCGCTTTAAAAGCTGGGTCAGGGCCACCATCATCAACACCACGGCGGCCAGTATCTCCACCTGCAACAGCGTGATGGTGATGCCGCCCAGGCGCCAGATCACCACCGGCACCGTGCCGGCCGGGAAGCGCGAGTTGTGCGCCCCGAAGACGCCCATGGCCAGGCTCTCGAAGATGATGGCCATGGCGATGCTGCTGATGAGCCCCGAGAAATAGGTGTCAGGCCGGCGGCGCAGGGGCTTAAAGGCCACCTGGTCCAGCACCAGCCCCAAGAGGCCGGCAAACAGCACCGCCAAGGGGAAGGCCGTCCAGATGGTCAGCCCGGCGTTTTGCACCAGCCACAGGGCCATCAGCCCGCCCAGGGTGAAGACCGCGGCGTGGGCCAGGTTGAGGATGTCCAGCACCCCGAAGACCAGGGTATAGCCCACGGCGAACAGGGCATACACCCCGCCGATGAACAGGCCATTGACCAACTGTTGCCCGAGGACGTTCATGGTGTCTTGTCCAGCCGGCCGGGCCACGCGGCGGCGGTCCGGTCTTGGCGAGGGGTCCCGCGGGGCGCATTGGCCCCGCGGGACGTCCAAGCGGAAAAACCAGGGGCGGCTACATGCCGAAGATAACGAACTTGCCGTCCTTGACGACCTGCACCACCGGCTGGGAGCCGGCGTCGCGGCCGGGGGTGAAGTAGAAGGGTCCCAGCACGGTGTCCAGGTCCTTGATCTGGGTCAGGGCCTCGCGGATGGCGGCGCGATTATTGGGGTCGCCGGCCTTCTTGATGGCCTGGTAGGCGATGTGCACGCCGGCGAAGGCCTGGGCCGCGAACTGGTCCGGCGGGGTGCCGAACTTCTTGGTGTAGTCCTCCACGAACTTCTTGTTCACGGGCAAAGGCGAGCTGGCGTTCCAGGCCGCGCCCACGATGACGCCCTCGGCGGCGGCCCCGGCGTTCTTGATAAGGGCCGGAGAGTTGAAGCCGTTGCCGCCCACGATGGGCACGTTCTGGGCGATGCCCAGCTGGCGAGCCTGGGAGACGATACCCGAGGCCTCCTCCACCAGGGCCGAGCAGATGATGGCGTCGGGGGCCATGCCCTTGATCTGGGTGAGCTGGGGCGAGAAGTCGCGGTCGCCCTTGGCGAAGGAAAGCTCGCTCAATATCTGGATGCCGGATTCGGCCAGGGCGGCCTTGAAGGCCTGGTAGCCGGCCTTGGTGAAGGCGTCGTCATTGCCGTAGAGCAGGGCCACCTTCTTGATGCCCAGCTTGGCCTTGATCGCCTTGATGGTGTTGGGGATGACCACGCCCTCGGTGAGCGAGTCGCGGAAGATGTAGTCGCCGATCTCGGTGATGCCCTGGGCGGTGTTGCTGATGGCCAAGACCGGCGTCTTGGACTGCTGGGCGATGCGGTCGGCCACCTGGGCGGTGTTGGACAAGGTGGGCCCGATAATCATGGAAACCTTGTCGGCGTTGATGAATTTCTGGAAGACGTTGATGCCCTGCTGGGGGGTGCTGGCGTCGTCCTCGAACAACAGTTTCAGCTTGAGCCCGCCAGCGCCGGCGGCGGCGTTGATCTGCTCCATGGCCAGGGAGGCGCCGTTCTTTTGGGTGGCGCCATAGGCGGCGGCGCCGCCGGTCATGCTGAAGGCGCAGCCGATTTTGGCCTCGGCGGCTTCGGCGGCCTGCGGCAAGCCCCAGGCGGTCAAGGCCATGAGGGCCAGAGAGGCGACGGAAACCCTAAACAGACCTTTGTTTTTGCTCATGGGATCATGATCCTCCTGCGGGTGGCTGACATTTCCCTCATCTTGGCGAGCCCGTACCGGCCCTAGAATTTACCCATTATACTAATAGGCTCTGCCTCTTGCCAACCCGCTTGCGCGGCCGCCGCCGGCGGGGGGCGGTATAATTAAATTCCAGAAGGCCAGGACGGAGGCTCGGGCTGGTCCCCGGCCCGCGCCGCCCGGCCCCGGCGGCTAGGACGTGGACGGCCATGCCTGGCGCCTGTTATCCTGGCCGGGGCCGGTGGCAGTCGGTTTTTTATCCGCCCGCCAGACCCGGTTCCAAGCAGAAGGGATTAGCGCCATGGTCGAACAGCAGGTGTCCCCCCCGGAACTCCAAGCCGAGTTGCATGCCCTGCGCCGGCGGGTGGATGAGCTGCAAAAGGCCCAGGACGAAAACG
>JAKAGJ010000027.1 GCA_021815655.1 Deltaproteobacteria bacterium
CTCGGCCTGGGTTTCCAGGGTGTCGTTGACGCCCCGGAGCAGCACGTGCTGGCTGTAGATGGTGATGCCCGCCTCCTGCAAGCGCCGGCAGGCGGCCTTGGTTTCGGGGCACAGCTCCACCGGGGCGTTGATGTGGGTGCCGATCTCCACGCGCAGGCCGGCCCGGGGACTGATGGCCTGGATAAGGGGCTCGTCCACCCGCCCCGGGTCCTGCATGGGCAGGCGGGAGCCGATGCGGATGGTGTGGATGTTGGGCGCGTGCCGGCTGATGAGGTCCATGGCCTTGCCCACCATCTGCGGCACCAGCAGGGGGTCCCCGCCGGTGATGAGCACCTCTTGCAGGTCGTCCCGGTTGGCGGGCGACCCGGCGTAATGGGCGAAGCGCTCCAGGTCCTCCGGGCGCACCGTGAAGGGCTCGTAGTTGGCCCGCAGACACCAGCGGCAGTGGCTCAGGCAGGCCAGGGTCGGCTCCAGGATCACCACCCGCCGGTAGAGCCTCTCCACGCCCACCAGGGGCCGGCCTTCCCAGCTTAGGGACACGTCGGCCTGGTAGTGCCGGCTGCGCTCCTCCAGGAAATCTATCTCGGCCTCGCGCTCGTCGGCCAGGTACTGCCGGGCCAGCGAGAGATAGGCCGGGGAGTCCTGGCCGTGCTCGGCCTTGAGCGCCTCCAGGCGTCCGCGCAAAAAGGGGCTCAGCAATTCCGCGAAAGACCGCTTGTCATCCCTAGACATTTGCCTTGTCTCCATCCGCCGTCCCGCCGCCCGGCCCCGCCGGCCGGCGGGTGCCGTCAGATCGCCCGCCGCCGCCACCGCATCCCTGGCCGTGGCCTGGGTATCACAGCTTGTCGCGCAAGAGCCTGGCCGGCACGCCGATCACCACCACTCTCTCGGGCACGTCGTTTATCACCACCGCCCCCAGGCCGGTCTGGGAGAAATCGCCCATGCGCACGCCGTCCTTGAGGGTGGTGTTGGGCGCCAGCCAGCAGTTGCGCCCCACCACGGCGCCGCCGCAGATGATGGTCCCGGCCATCACCAGGGTGTTGGGTCCGGTGACGGTGTTGTGCCCGATCTGCACCAGGTCGTCGATCTTGACGTTCTGACAGATCAGGGTCTTGTCGATGGTGCCCTTCTCCACGGTGGAGCAGGCGCCGATGTGCACGTTGTCCTCGATGACCACGGTGCCGATGTGGGGGAAGCGCTCGGGCTGGCCCAGGTCGTTCAACTCATAGCCAAAGCCGTCCTCGCCGATGACGGTGTTGGACTTGATGACGCAGTCGGCCCCGATGACCACCCCGGGGGCGATGACCACGTTGCTGCCCAGGCGGGTGCGGTCGCCCAGGCGGGCGCCGGCCCCCACCACCGTCCCCGGACCCAGGCTGACCTCCCGCCCCAGGCGGGCCGTGGGGTCCACCACGGCCGTGGGGTGAATGGCCGCCGGTGGCGCGCTGTAGAAGAACTCCTGCACCGCCCGCAAAAAGGCCAGGCGGGGATTGCCCACCAGCAGGTGGCTGGCCCGTACCTTGCCGGCGTAGGGCGGGCTGCAAATGACCAGGGACGCGGGGTGCTGGTTGATGATCTCCAGGAAGTCGGGGCGGAAATCGCGGGCAAAGCCCAGGCAGTTGTCCTGGAGCTGGGCCAGGGGGACCACCCGCGTGATGGCCACGTCGGAGCCGTGCAGGGGCAGGCCCAGGAACGCGGCGATCCGAGAGGCCGAGGGGTTATTGTCTGTGCTCATGGCCAGCCCTCCCGATATGGGCGCCAGGATGGCGCCGTGTCCGACTAGCGTAACGGCGATGCCTCGCCATCCCTAATATTGGCGCACCACCCGCCTGGTCTTGTTGTCCTCGCCGGCGATACCCCCCGGCCCCAGCACCGATACCTCGGGGCGCAGGCCCAGCTTCTGGCGCATGCGCTGGGCCAGGCGCCCGGCCGCGCCGCTCAGTTGGTCCTGGGGGACCCCGGGGCGCGCCTCCACCCGCAGGCCGATCTCCGAGTGCGGCGGGGGGCTGGTCAGCACTATCTGGAACAGGCCGCTGAAGGTGTCGGCGAACTCCACCACCATTTCGGCCACGGCGTCGGGATAGAGGTTGATGCCCTTGATGACGATCATCTCGTCGCTGCGCCCCATCACCCGGAAACGGAAGCCGCCGCGTCCGCAGGCGCAGGCGTCGGTGCCCAGTATCTTGACCAGGTCGTGGGAGCGGTAGCGCAGCAGGGGTTGGGCCTGGCTGACGAGGCTGGTCAGCACCATCTCGCCCACCGCGCCGGGGGCCAGCTCCAGGGTACGCTGGCTGGAGGGATCGATAAGCTCCACGTGCAGGATGCCGGCGCCGTGGAAGTGCAATCCCTGGCGGCAGGCGCACTCCGAGCCGAAGATGCTCAGCACGTCCGACATGCCGTAGTTGGCGTCCACGGCCTGGATGCCCCAGGTGTCTTCCAACTGCTGGCGGCGCTCGGGTATCTGGATGCCGGGCTCGCCGCCGAACAGCCCCATCTTCAGCCCCAGCTCCCGGGGCTCGCGCTGGAACTCCTGGCGCAGCAGGGTGGCCAGGCGGTCCATGTAGGACGGGGTGCAGGAGATGGCCGTGGGGCGCAGGAAGGAGATGACCTCCAGCAACTGCTTGGAGTTGCCCACCCCGAAGGGCACCACCGCCGCCCCCGCGCGCTCCAGGGCCAAATGATCGCTCAACCCGCCCATCCACATGCTGTAATTGAGGCAGTGCACCACCACTTCACCGGGTCCCACCCCGGCGCAACGAAAGGCCCGCGCCCCGGATTCCAGGTTGGCCTCCAGGTCCGAGGGCGTCAGGGCCAGGAGCACCGGCCGCCCCGAGGAGCCCGAGGTGCGGTGGACCCGGCTCACCTGCGGCATCTCCACGGCCAGCAGGCGGCCGAAAGGCGGGCACTGCGACTGATCCTGGATTATCTCCGGCTTGTCGGTGAAGGGTAGGTGAAAAAAATTCTCGGGGCGCGCGGCCTCCGCCAGGTCCCAGCCGACCTGGCTCAGCTTGTCCCGGTAGAACCGGCTGATGCCCAGCACCCGCTCCAGCTGCCGGGCCAGCAGGGGGGCGTGCAGGGACTCCAGGGTTTCCGCCCAGGAGAGGGCCTCGACTTCGGGACGCCAGAGACTTGGCTGCATGAATCTGCCCCTAATGGTGGTTGGCGGCATCCTGGGCGCCCGCCGGTGCCGGCCCCGCGCCCTGGCGCCGCAGACGCCGGTCGTGCTGGCGGGCCCCCTCATGGGCGGCCCAAAGGTCCAGGGCCTTTTGACGCTTGAGCCCCAGCTCGCGGCCCATGTCGCCCAAAAGCCCGTCCAGGCGGCCCACGCGGTCCTGGTGCTGGTGCCCCCAGAACAAGGGATGAATCAGCAATTGAATCCTGGGCGGCGGCTGTTCCGAAATCAGGGCGGCCACGGACTGGTCCCGCCAGGCGCCGGCCGAATCCGAGAAATAGGCTATGTCCTTGGTGAAGCGGTCGCTGTAGGCGTTGTGGTATTCGGGGCGGCCGCGCAGGAGGTCCCTGCCGTCCAGCGAGGGGTTGTGCAGGGACACGCTGCGCACGGGCTGGCCGCTCAACTGGCTAAGCAGCGAGGCCTCGCCGGCGATTTGCTGGAGGACGTCCTTGGGCGGCGCCGGCGGCCGTATGGCCAGGTCATAGTGCAGACCCACCTCGTGGCCCAGGCCGGTCAAGGCCCCGGGCAGGGCGCGGTGGGGCTCTGAGAGCAGATTGTAATACTCGGAGGTGAGCAGCAGGAAATAGCTGGCCTTGATGCCCAGCCGCGCCTCCAGGCGGGCCATGGCCAGGGCCGCCGCGGGGCTGTAGTCGATGTCGTGCCTGACGATCAGATAGCGCGGCGGCTCGGGCTCGCCGTCAAAATCACTAAAGCGCAGGTTGACGCGCCCCTGGCCCATCTGGTCCAGCAGCCTGGCGTAGGAGTCGTAACTGAAGCTGGCGAACAGGCGTTCATCCATGCCCAAGGGGCCTTTCATCGTGTGGTGCCGGCCAGGTTAGAGGGCCTTGGCGAAAAAACGCAGCACGCCCTCGGGATGGTAGGCGTGCGCGCCCGGGTGTATGTCCAGGTCCAGGTTTTCCGGGGCGTCGGCCAGGGCGTAGATGCCGCGCAAATACTGGTAGGTGGTGTTCTCGCGGGCCTCCCACCAGTAGGGCCCCCATTCCCTTAGCCCCCAGGAAAGCAGGAGGGGCCGGGGGGCCACCAGGCCGGCCAGGTCCGGGTAGTCGAAGTAGCGCAAAAGCCCCGGCACCTCGTCGTGGGGATCGCTGTAGCCACGGTCGTAAATCAGGCTGGAGGCCAGTCCGCTGGCCACCAGGCAGGCCCGCGCCTCCGGCCGCAGGGCGGCCAGCAGGTGGGCCAGGCGGCCTCCCTGGGACAACCCGGCCACCCCCAGGCGCCGGCGGTCCACGGCCTGGTGGCCGGCCAGGAGCAGCAGGGCCTGGATGGCCTCGGCCAGGGTCAGGCCCAGCAGGGGACGCCCCAGGCTGAGCATGAAGTTGCCGAAGACCTCGTGGGTCTTGCGGCCGGCGGGGTCGCGGTAGCCTTCTATCTCCCTTTCGCCGAAGCTCCTCAGCTCGGGCGCCATCACCGCGTATCCCTGGCTGGCCAGCACGGCGGCCATGGACATCTGCCCGTCGCGGCTCTCCACCAGGCCCACGGTGGAACGGGCGCCCAGGCCATGGCCGGGCAGGGCCAGGATGCCCGGAAGCCCGCCGGCCAGGGGCCGGGGCAGCAGCAGGTAGGCCAGGACCGTCTGGCCGTCAAAGCAGGCGAAGGCTATCTTCTGGCCTTGGTAGCCCGGGCCCGCGAAGTCGTGCAGGACCTCGTATTCCGGCGCGGTCAAGCGGGCCGGCTCGGGAAGATTGAGCAGCTCCTCCAGCTTTTGCCGCGCCGCTTGTTGCCAGGGCCCCAGATCTTGCCGGCCGCGCACCCGCCGGGCGAAGGAGAGCTGGGTCAGGCCCTGCTCATCGGCCACCGCGAAGGCCGGGGGGGTGTAGGGGGGCGCGGGGACGGCTGTTTCTCCCTGGGGCATCGTTGACTACCTTCTCCCGAGGCTCAGGCCGCCCGGCGCGGAACGCCCAGGCTGGCCTGGCTGGACTCCAGGGCCAGGCCGCCCTGCCCGGCGAATTCCTGCAACCAGGTTTCGAAGCAGAGCAGGGACCAGATGCGCAGGCGGTGATTGATGCGCTGCTTGCAGTGCTCCTCCAGGGTCTGCTCCAGGGCCCGGGGCTCGATGAAATCATGGCACATGGCCTTGGGGTTCAACAACAGGCGGCTGACATACTTGAAGTTGGGACCCCGGTACCAGGACTCGTCCGGCGAGCTGAACCCCTGCTTCTTGCGGTTGCGGATCATCTCGGGCAGGAAGCTCTCCATGGCGGCGCGCAAGACGGTCTTGCCCTGGTTGGAGGCGCCGTAGTAATGGCCGCGCTTGTTGGTCAGGTTCTCGTCCTGGCGCTTCCACTGCTCTATGTCGTTGAGCTTGTGGCGCAGGGGGATCTTCTGCGAAAACTCCACCAGGTCGTTATCCAGGAAGGGATAGCGTTCCTCCAGCCCGTTGGCCATGGCCAGCTTGTCGCCGACGATGAGCAGCCCGCTCAAAAAGGTCTTGCACTCGAAGTACAGCGAATTGGCGATATGGTCCTCGGCGGTGTCGAAGCGCAGGCCGTTGTGCCGGCTGAAGACCGAGGTCATGACCTCCTTCAGATTGACGTCTCCCATGCGCGACATGGCGCGGGAGGTGAAGAAGCGGCCATGCATCTCCTCGGGCACGATGCGCTGCCAGTAGGAGAAGTACTCGTCCAGAAACTCCTGCCGGTTGAGGGCGTGGGAGGAGCGGTAGTAGCGCCAGGGGTAGCCGCCGAACAACTCGTCGCCGCCGGCCCCGCTGATGCACACCTTGACGAACTTGCTGGCCAGGCGGGCGATGTAGAAATTGGCGTAGCTCATGCCCAGACGCAGGTCCTCCAGGTGGCTGACCACCTTGGGCAATGCCCCGCTCAGGTCGTTGTAGCCGATGACCTGCTCGTAGTGCTCGGTGTTGAATGTCTGGGCCACCATCTCGGCGGCCAGGCGCTCGTCGAAGTCGCTCTCGATGCCGGCCACGCCGCCCAGGTGCCAGCCGCAGGTGAAGGTGGGCATGCGCATGAGATCGCGAGAGGCGATGGCCACGATGGAGCCCGAATCCATGCCTCCGCTCAAATAGGCCCCCACCGGCACGTCGGACAACAACTGCCGCCGCACGGCCTGGATCAACAGGCGCCTAGTCTCGGCCGTGGCTTCCTGCAGGGTCATGGACTCGTCGGGGTGATGGAAGTCGTAGTCCCAGTAGCAGTGCACGCCGCTGAAACCTCGTCGGGCGTCCACGGTGAGGATGCAGGCCGCCGGCACCTGCTGCACGTGCTCGAAAAGGGTGTGGGGCCTGAAAAGGTTCTGGAAGGTGAAGTACTCGCGCAGGGCCTCGTGGTTCAGGTCCACCGCCAGGGCGCCGTGGGCCAGAAGCGCCTTGATCTCCGAGGCGAAGATCCACAGGCCCCCCAGGTTGGCGTAATACAGGGGCTTGGTGCCGAAGCGGTCGCGCACCAGGTACAGCCGCCGGGCCTGGGCCTCCCACATGGCGAAGGCGAAATGCCCGTTGAGCCGGGGCACCAGGTCCGGCCCCCACTCCTCCCAGCCGTGCACCAGCACCTCGGTGTCGCACTGGGAGGCGAAGACGTGCCCCCGGGCCTGAAGCAGGGCGCGCAGCTCGGGATAGTTGTAGATGGTGCCGTTGAAGCAGACCACCACCTGTCCGTCCTCGGAGCACATGGGCTGGCGGCCGGCCGGCGAGGGGTCGATGATGGCCAGGCGGCGGTGGGCCAGGCCCAGGTTGCCGTCCAGATAGTAGCCCTCGTCATCCGGGCCTCGGTGGGCCAGGCTTTGGGCCATGCGCTTGAGCAGGGGCTGGGACACGGCCTCCCGCTGGCGCAAATCCAGGACTCCCATGATGCCGCACATCAGAAGTACCTCTCGGGGTGGCCCAGGAAGGCCACGACCCTTGCCTGATCCTGGGGGTCGATGCCGGCGTAGAGCGGCAGGGCGATGCTCAGCCGGTCGGCCAAAAGGCTCTGGGGAAAATCGGCGGGCTCCAGCCCGTACTTGCCGGCGTAGTAGCCCAGGGTGTGCACGGCGTGGGTGCCCTGGCGCACGCTGATGCCGTCTTTTTCCATGGCCGTCATCAGGCGGTTGCGCTGGCGGTTCAGTTCCTCCAGGTCGCCCAGGCCGGGCTTATGCCCCCGCGGGCCGCGAAAGAGCGTCACGTAGGACTGGTAGGCGTGGCCATACCCGGCGGGCACCGCCGGGACGTCCACGGTGTAGGTTGAGGAGAGCAGGTGGTTGTAAACCGCCGCCCCGGCCCGCCGGCCGGCCAGTATCTCGTCGAGACGCTCCATCTGGGCCACGCCCAGGGCGCCCTGCAAGTCGGTGAGGCGGTAGTTGAAGCCCAGCAGGTTGAAGGCCGGCAGCAGGGAGCCGCCTTGGCTCTGGTGGCGCTCCAGGTCGGTGGCCTCGGCGCCGTGGTTGCGCAGCCTGGCCATGAGTTCGGCCAGGGCCGCGTCATCGGTGGTTATCATGCCCCCCTCGCCGGTGGTTATGGCCTTGCGGGGGTGCAGGGAATACACGCTGGCCACGCAGCCCTGGCCGGTGTGCCGGCCGTCGAGGGTGGCCCCCAGGGCGCAGGCCGCGTCCTCCACGAGGAACAGGCCATGACGGCTGGCGATATCGGCAAGGGCCGGCAGGTCGGCGGCCAGGCCGAACAGCGACACCGCCAGGATGCCCCGGGTGCGCGGGGTGATGAGCGCCTCCACGGCGGCGGGGTCCAGGTTGAAGGTGGCCAGGTCGATATCGCCGAAGACCGGCCGCGCCCCGCAGTACTCCACGGCGTTGGCCGTGGCCACGTAGGTGAAGGAGGGCAGGATCACCTCGTCGCCGGGCCGCAGGCCCAGGGCGTGCAGCAGCAGGTGCAGGCCGGTGGTGCAGCTGCTCACCGCCAGGGCGTGGGCCGCGCCGGTGAAGGCGGCGAACATCCGCTCGAACCGGGCCACGTAGGGCCCCTGCACCACCCAGCCCGTCTCCAGGGGCTTGAGAATAAGCTCCCGCTCCCGCGCCCCGAAGACCGGCCTGGTGATGGGCAGGGGCTCAAGCCTGGTGGGCACGGCGCGCCTCCCAGGTGGGCGTGTACAGTTCGCCCACGTAGGGCTTGTCCAGGTAGGATATCTTCCAGTGGTCGCAGTGGCGGCAGGTGCCGTCTTGCAACTCCTGGGGATGCAGGTGCTGGCGCCTGAGTTCCTGGTAGGCCGGCCCCAACCAGACCTGGGTCACGCTGGCGGCGTTCAGGTCGCCCAGCACCGGCGCGCGGTACCAGTCGTGGTTGCACAGGGCCACGCCGCCGTCGAAATAGACCACCATGTCCTCGAAGAGCTTGTGGCAGGGGCGGCGCTCCATGTCCCGGGGCACCTCGGGGCAGTCCAGGCTGCCGGTGTGGCCGTCGCCGGAGTGCTCGTAGTAGATGCGCGTGCGGTCGGCCCGGCTCTGCCAATAGGCGATGAACTGGCTGATGCTCTCCTGGTTCAGACCCGTGCGCGTGGCCGAGACCTGCACCTCGGTGGCATAGCCGCCCCGGCCCCGGTAATCCATAAAGCGCGCCACGTTGGCCATGGCCATGCCGAAGTCCCCGCCCTGGCGGATCTGGGCGTACTCCTCGGGGCGCACGCTGTCCAGGCTGAAGGAGATGAAGTCCAGCCCCAGGTCCAATAGCCCCCGCGCCAGGCCCTCGTCCAGCAGCAGGCCATTGGTGACCAACTGCACCGGCCCCAGGCCGCGGCGCTTGGCATGGTCCAGCAGCTCCAGCACCTGGGGGTGCATGAGCGGCTCGCCCCGGAAGAAGGGCACCAGGGCCACCGGCTTATGCTCGGCCGCCTGGTCCACGATGCGCCGGAACAGGCTGGGCTCCATCAGGCCCTTGGCCAACTCCGGCCTGAGCCGCGAGGGGCACATGGCGCAGCGCAGGTTGCAGGCGTTGGTCAGCTCCAGGGTCAGGCGCCGGGGAAATTCAGGCGTCAAAAACATGGCGTGTGCTTCTCCTTGCGCGTGGGGCGGTGCTGGTGCGTCATTTCTCCGGCGCCGCCGCCAGCCCCCGCCGTGGGCCAGGGCCTGTATTTTTTGCCGCCGCCCCGGGCAAAGCCCCGGTAAGGCGGCAAATTCTGCGTCCAACCTGCGCGCGGGCCTGGCCCGTCGGAAGGCCGACGCCAAAAACCCAAGCAAAATCATATGCTAGCCTGGCACGGCCCCCGCGGGGCCTGGGCTCCGCCCCCATACAAAGCAAGTAGCGTGCCGGGCCGTCACAGCACCCGCCCGCGCTCCTGGCCGGTCACGCGGCGGAAGACGGCCAGGGCGTCCTGGCCCATGAAGACGATGAGGGATTGGTCGTTGGGGTAGGTGAACTGGTCGGCCAGGGGTTTGAAGTGCTCCTCCTGCCAGTGGAAGCGGTGGGTTTCATAGGAATTGCCAAAGGCCGCCTTCTGGGGAAAGAAATTGCGCGGCGTGGACACCACCAGGTTGCGCCCCAGGCTCAAGCACTGGCGCAGCAGGGCCAGACCCGGCTCCTGGTCGAAATGCTCAATGATGTCCACGAGCAATATCAGGTCATAGCGTTGGGTCAGACTGGGCAGCACCCGGCTGGCGTCGCCGATGTGGATTTGGTCGTATATCTGCCGCTGCAAAGGGGTGATGTAGGCCTCGTGGGCCTCGATGCCGTCCACGCGCCGCTGCCAGTCGCCATAGGCCTCGCGGCCGTCCCACAGTTCCAGGTATTCCCGAGCCAGGAAGCCGAACTTGCCGAAGCCCACTCCCACGTCCAGCAGGCTTTGGGGATTGAGGGTGATGATGAGGTTGAGTATCTCGTTGATCTGCATGGGGTGGCTGGTGGGCATGGCTGCCTCCTGCTTTGGGTATGAAAGGCGCGGACCCCGGGCCCGCGCGCCGGTGGATGGCAGGTGTTGCAATATCTGTGCTATCCAACCGGCGGCCGGCGCTAATCCCCGGCCAGCCTCGCTGGCCCTGGTTTTGCATGGCATTGGCCTGGGTAGCGCCCCGCCGGGGGCGCCCGGGCAAAACCAATCTC
>JAKAGJ010000028.1 GCA_021815655.1 Deltaproteobacteria bacterium
GCCGGCCAGCCCCCCAGCAGGGCCGCCAGGGCCACAAGCAGCAGCGCCGGCGGCCAACGCCGGCCCACGGCCAGGGCCCTGGACCCTGCCCGCATGGAGGCTAGTCGCCTTCCTGACCGGCGCCCTGGCCCATGCCCTGGCCCATGCCACGGCCCATGCCCTTGCCGGGGCGCATGCCCGGAGGCATGCCGCCGGGGCCGAAGCCGGGCATGGAGGCCTTCTGGAAGCCGGAGGGCACCTCGAAGAGGCTGTCGGGCTGGGAGCCCTTGTTGATGTTCTTGTATTCCACGCTCCAGGAGCCGTCCACGGCGGCGGTCTTCACCGGCAGCTTGAGGTCCTGGGCGATCCACTGGTGAACGCTGTGGCTCTGGCCGCCGAACTGGTAATTGATCTCATACTTGATGCAGGGGTGGCCGTCCACCACCTCCTTGCCCAGCTCCTTGCGGCTCACCTCGCCGGGCATCTTCTCGTTGCCTTGGGGTTGCTGGGTGACGTCGGCCATGCCCTGCAAGGGCATCTCGAAGTAGGACTTCTGGGCCGGGTTGACCATCCACATCACCTTGAGGTCCTGGCGCACGATGTTGTAACCCGGTCCCATGGGGCCGGCCAGGTTGTCCATGCGCACCTTTTTATCCTTGATATATACCTTGCTGGTGGTTTCGCGGCCCATGCCCTTGCGCACCACGTCGGCGGAAAACTCCGTGGCCAGGGCCGCGCCGGCCAGGGTCAGCCCCAGGGAGCACAGACACAGCAGAGACAATATTTTTTTCATTTTTTTCTCCGCGACGGGGGCCTGGCGGGTTTCGTCCAGGTCCTTGGTGGGGTTTAAAGCCAGATTTTAGATAGATAGCCTGCGGCCCATTCTAGTGCCCCCGCCGGCCCTCCACAAGCAAAAGTTTGAGTTCAAGCGCTCGGCTCCTGGCAAGCGGCGCGGCGGAGCGGCAGAATTGCCTTGACGATTGCGCCGATGGTGTTAGCCTCTGGAGCCCATGGAGCCCAGCATGGCCAACCCGAGGCGGGAAATCCTGGACTGGCTGAGCCTCAGGCTCATCCCCGGGGTGGGCAGCGTCACCTTCGACCGCCTGCGCCGGGCCTTCGGCTCGCCGGGGGCGGCCCTGGCGGCGCCGCTCAAGGCCCTGTGCAGCCTGGCCGGCCTCAAGGAAGAAGTGGCCCTGGCCGTGCACCGCCGGGCCTTTCAGGCCCCGCCGGAGCGGGAGCTGGAGCGCCTGGAGAAGCTGGGCGCCAGGGTGGTGACCCTGCTGGACCCCCAGTACCCTCCGCTTTTGGCGCGCATCTACGCCCCGCCGCCGCTACTCTTTGTGCGCGGCGGCCTGGCCGGCTGCCGGGAGGGCGGGGTGGCCCTGGTGGGTTCGCGGGACATGACTCCCTACGGCCGCCGGGTCACCGAGGGCCTGGCCCGCGAGCTGGCCCAAGCGGGGGTGAGCGTCGTCTCCGGCCTGGCCCGGGGGGTGGACACCGTGGCCCACCAGGCGTCCCTCAATGCCGGCGGGCACTCCGTGGGGGTGCTGGGCTGCGGCCTCAACATCACCTACCCCCCGGAGAACGGGCGCCTCATGGCCCGCCTGGCCCAGGAGGGGGCGGTCGTCAGCGAGTTCCCCTTGGGCACCCGGCCCCAGGCCGCCAATTTCCCGGTGCGCAACCGCATCATCAGCGGCCTGTCCCGGGCCGTGGTGGTGGTGGAGGCGGGGCTCAAAAGCGGCTCGCTCATCACCGCCCGCCACGCCCTGGACCAGAACCGCGAGGTGCTGGCGGTGCCCGGGCCGGTGGGCACGCCCAGCAGCCAGGGCTGCCACGAGCTGATCCGCCAGGGGGCGCGCTTGCTTACCAGCGCCCAGGACCTCCTGGCCCCCGGCGCCCTGCCGCCCCTGGAGACGGATGCCGCCCCGGCCCCGGTCCAGCCCCCGGAGCTGCCGACCCCGGCCGCCGAGTTGCTGGGGCTCCTGGGCCCCGTGCCGGTGCACGTGGACGTGCTGGTGCGCGAGAGCGGGCTCAAGCCCCAGGAGGTCACCGCCCTGTTGGTCAACCTGGAAATGGCCGGCCTGGTGGACCAAAGGCCGGGCAAGCATTATATTCGTAGCTGAGCGCCCCCCGTTTGGAGGGGGCAGACTTTTTTCGACATGCACCCGGGGCGGCCCCGCCGGCCCCGAACATAAAATGGGCCAGCCCGCGGGCTCCCAGGATAGACGACGATCATGCC
The DNA here is from genome assembly GCA_021815655.1 of Deltaproteobacteria bacterium. Taxonomy (GTDB): domain Bacteria; phylum Desulfobacterota; class Desulfarculia; order Desulfarculales; family Desulfarculaceae; genus JACRDC01. The sequence continues at coordinate 2,219 of JAKAGJ010000028.1, forward strand.
CAAGTCCCTATTGATAGTGGAATCGCCGGCCAAGGCCCGCACCTTGAAGAAATACCTGGGCCCCGATTTTGAGGTCAAGGCCTCGGTGGGGCACGTGGTGGATTTGCCCCCCAACCGCCTGGGCGTGGATATCAAAGGCGATTTTCAGCCCGAGTACGAGGTCATCAAGGGCAAGGAGGCCGTGGTCAAGGACCTGAAGAAGGCCGCCACCAAGGCCGAGAACATCTACCTGGCCCCCGACCCCGACCGCGAGGGCGAGGCCATCGCCTGGCATATCGCCGAGCAGTTGGGCGGCCCCCCGGAGCGCTATCACCGGGTGCTCTTTCACGAGCTGACCAAGGGCGCCATCACCAGGGCCGTGGCCGCCCCGGCCCGCCTGGACCAGGCCCTCTACGACAGCCAGCAGGCCCGCCGGGTGCTGGACCGCCTGGTTGGCTACCAGATCAGCCCCATCCTGTGGGACAAGGTCAAGCGCGGACTCTCGGCCGGGCGCGTGCAATCGGTGGCCCTGCGCCTGGTGGTGGAGCGCGAGCGCGCCGTCACCTCCTTCGTGCCCCAGGAGTACTGGACGGTCAGCGCCGAACTCTCCGCCGACAGCCCACCGCCCTTCCTGGCCCGCCTGACCCGCCTGGGCGAGGGCAAGTTCGAGCCCAAGAACGAGCAGGAGGCCCTGGCCGGCGTGGAGGCCATCCAGGGGCGGGACTTCGTGGTGGAGAAAGTGGTCACCCGCGAGCGCCGACAAATGCCGCCGGCGCCCTTCATCACCTCCACCCTGCAACAGGAGGCCTTCCGCAAGCTGGGCCTGGCCCCCAAGGAAACCATGTCCATCGCCCAGCGTCTCTATGAGGGCATGGAGACCGACCAGGGGGCCATGGGTCTCATCACCTACATGCGTACCGACTCCACCCGCCTGGCCGACGAGGCCGTGCAGGAGGCCCGCCAGCTCATCGCCCACCGCTTCGGGCCCGACTATGTGCCCGAAAAGCCCCACGTCTACCAGTCGCGGGCCACGGCCCAGCAGGCCCACGAGGCCATCCGCCCCACCAGCGCCTTCCGCGCGCCCGAGTCCCTGGCGCCCTACCTCAAAAAGAGCGAACTGGGGCTCTACCGCCTGATCTACAACCGCTTCCTGGCCTGCCAGATGGCCCCGGCCCTCTACGACCAGACCCTGGCCGACATCGCTGCCGGCCAGGGCCTCCTGAAGGCCAGCGGCCAGGCGCTTCGCTTCAAGGGCTTCACCGCGGTGTATGTGGAGGACAAGGACGAGGGGGCCAAGAACGGCGCCAGCGTCAACGGCGAGGAGACGCCCCAGGAGGGGCTGTTGCCGGTGCTCAGGCAGGGGCAGAAGCTCAAGCAGGGGACCATCACCCCCAAGCAGCACTTCACCCAGCCGCCGCCGCGCTTCACCGAGGCCAGCCTGGTCAAGGAGCTGGAGGAGAAGGGCATCGGACGCCCCAGCACCTACGCCGCCATCCTCTCCACCATCCAGGACAAGGAATACGTGGCCAAGAGCGCCTCGGAGAAGCTCTCCAAGGCCCGCCGCCACCTGGTGCCCACCCCCCTGGGCATGGTGGTCAGCGACCTCTTGGTGGAGAACTTCCCCCAGGTGATGGAGGTGGACTTCACCGCCGGCCTGGAGCGCGCCCTGGATCAGGTGGAGGAGGGCAAGCAGCAGTGGAAGGCCCTCTTGCGGGACTTTTACGCGCCCTTTGCCGTGACCCTCAAGGCCGCGGCCAAGAACATGCGCCAGATCAAGGGCAAGGGCCTGCCCACCGACATCAAGTGCCCCGACTGCCATGGACCCATGTCCATCCGCCTGGGCAAGCACGGCGAGTTCCTGGCCTGCGACGCCTACCCCGCCTGCAAGACCACCCGCGACTTCACCCGTGACGGGCAAGGCGCCATCGTCATTCAGGAGCCGGCACCGGACACGGGGCTGACCTGTCAGAAGTGCGGCCAGCCCATGCAGTACAAGAAGGGCAAGTACGGCCCTTTCCTGGCCTGTAGCGCCTACCCCAAGTGCAAGAATGTGCTGGAGTTGGACGCCGAGGGCAACCCGGTGGAGAAGGAGCAGCCCCAGGCCACCGGCGAGCAGTGCCCCAAGTGCGGCGGTCAGTTGGTCATCAAGCCCACGCGTAACGGCGGGCGCTTCATCTCCTGCTCCGGCTACCCCAAGTGCCGCTACAGCCGCGGCCTGCCCGTGGGTGTCAACTGCCCCCAGTGCGGCGGCGAGCTGGTGGAGAAGCGCTCCCACCGGGGCAAGGTCTTCTATGGCTGCGACAACTACCCCAAGTGCGACTACGCCTCCTGGGACCGCCCCCTGCCCGAGGCCTGCCCCGACTGCGGCCACGCCTTCCTGGTGCACAAGATCGGCAAGCAGGGTCAATCCATCCGCTGCCCCGCCAAGGACTGCACCTACAAGCGCGATGATGGGTTGCCACCCACTGGGCAATAACGGGTCGGGTGGCGCTGTCGCCAGTGCCCAGGCCGTCGGCTCCCGTTGAGAGGCCGCCGCGATAAGTATGGGAGGGGAACCCGCCCTTGCTTTTCAGTGATTGTGGCTACAGGGCGTTTGAGAAAATCGAGGGGAAAAATGGTTCAGTCTAAGGAAGAATTCGTCGCCCTGGCCAAAACCGTGCGCGAAATGTTGAAAACCGACGCATGTGCTGAATGCTCGTGCCCTAACCTTAGATGTGAGTGGCATGGAGATTGTTATAATTGCATTAGAATATACCGGCACTTTGGCCGGCACGTGCCACGGTGTTTGCAGTTTGTTTTAGATAAGAAAATCGCCAGCATCACGGAAGTGGCAAAAAACGAGGGCCAAAAGAAACCGTTAACGCCCGATGAGTATTTCGATTATCTAAATGCGGTGGCGCCAAAAGAGGACGCATAGCAAGTCAAGCCACGGCAATTGTCTTTTCTTTATGTGCGGGCGGGGATAATCCCCGCCCGTATTGCCTTAATCGCCTTCGGCGGGCGGCTCGGGGGGGTCCACCAGGGCCTTCAGGCGCGCCCACAGCTCCTCGCGTCCCTGGCCGCTCAACGCCGAGAAGAGCACCGGCTGGGGGTCGTAGGCGATGAGCAGCGGGCGCAGCGTGGCCAGGCGGCTGGCGGCCTGGTTGCGGCTGAGCTTGTCGGCCTTGGTCAGCGCCAGCACCACGGCCAGATTCAGGGACTTCAGCCATTCGAGCAGCATCAGGTCCTCGGATGAGGGCTCGCGCCTTAGGTCCAAGATCACCACCACCCCCCTGAGGGTGGGACGGCCGGTGAGGTAGGACTCGATCATGCCCCGCCAGCCGGCCTTGACGCTCAAGGGCACCTTGGCGAAGCCATAGCCCGGCAGGTCCACCAGGCGGGCCTGGTCCCCCCCCAGGCTGAAGAAGTTGATCTGCTGGGTGCAGCCGGGGCGCGCGGAGACCCGCACCAGCTTCTTGCGGCGCAGGAGGGCGTTGATGAGAGAGGACTTGCCCACGTTGGAGCGCCCGGCAAAGGCCACCTCCGGCGGCCCCAGAGGCGGGTAGGAGGACGGGCGCACCGCGGCGGTGAGGAACTGGGCGTCGTGGGGGACCAGGGGCATGGCTGTCTCCAGAAGGTCGGGCCGGGCTGGCCAACCTGGCCTCATCATATCCGCGAGCCTGGCCGGGGGCAAGACGGGGTGGGGCGGGGAGGCTAATCCAGGCGCTTGAGCCCTTGGCGACAGCGCCGGGGCAGGTCCTGGTACAGGGCCAGGCCCTCCTCCAGTTGACGCCGCAGGGCCGGCGAAACCGCCTTGCGCGCCTTGGCCGGATTGCCGGCGGCGATCTGGCCCGCCGCCACCCGCAGGCCCGCCGGCACCATGGCCCCGGCCGCCACCATGGCCCCCTCCTCCAGCACCACCCCGGGCAGGAGCACCGCGTTCATGCCCACGAAGGAGCGGTCGCCCAACTGGGCGTCGTGCAGGATGGCCCCGTGCCCCACGATCACCCCCGCGCCCAGCCGCACCGCGCCGTCCTGGTGGGTGTGGGCCACGGAGTTTTCCTGCATGTTGGAGCCCTGGCCCAGCACGATGCGCCCGAAGTCGCCGCGCAGCACCGCGCCGGCGCCCACGAAGCATTGGGCCGCGATCTCCACAGCGCCGATGAGCACCGCCTGGGGATGCACGAAGGCCAAGGCATGCACCTGGGGCCTCTTGCCCTCGAATTCATAGATGGCCATGGCGGTTTCCTCCGGGACCTGGGGCGCTTGCGCGGGGTTTTGTTATACTCGGGCCAGGACGTGCTTGTTTATTACCAGCCCCCGGAGAGCCGCGCCATGACCTCCCCCCCCACCCGCAAGCCCCCCTGGCTGCGCCGCCGCCTGCCCCTGGCCGGCGGAGCGGCGGGGCTGGAGGCCCAATTGAGCCGGCAGGGGCTGGGCACCATCTGCCAGGAGGGGCGCTGCCCCAACCGCGCCGAGTGCTTCGGCCGGGGAGTGGCCACCTTCCTGGTGATGGGTCAGGTCTGCACCCGCGACTGCGGCTTCTGCGCGGTGCGCTCCGGCCGGCCGGAGCCCCTGGACCCCGGGGAGCCGGAGCGCCTGGCCCGCCAGGTGGCGGCCATGGGCCTGAGCTTCGTGGTGGTCACCTCGGTGACCCGCGATGACCTGCCCGACGGCGGGGCCGCCCACCTGGCCCGGGTGGTGCTGGCCCTGCGCCAGCAATGCCCGGGGCTGGGGGTGGAACTCTTGGTGCCGGACTTCCGGGGCTCGCGTGAAGCCCTGGCCACGGTGCTGGCCGCCAAGCCCCAGGTGCTGGCCCACAACCTGGAGACCGTGGCCCGCCTGAGCCCCGCCCTGCGGCCGGCGGCCCGTTATGCCCGCTCCCTGGAGCTCTTGGCCCGGGTCAAGCAGATAAGCCCGGCCCAACTCAGCAAGAGCGGGTTGATGCTGGGCCTGGGCGAAACCCGCCAGGAGGTGCTGGCGGCCCTGGGGGACCTGCGCGCCGCCGGCTGCGACCTGCTGACCCTGGGTCAGTACCTAAGCCCCGGCGCGCAACACCATCCGGTGGTTGAATATGTCCCCCCCCAGGCCTTTGCCGAGTATGAGCAGGCGGCGCGGCGGCTGGGTTTCGCCGCCGTGGCCGCCGGTCCCTACGTGCGCAGCTCCTACCTGGCCGAACACTATTACCTCCAGGCCGCCTCCACGGCGGCACCATCGCCGGGGCGGCCGGGAACCTGATCCAGGCCTTACTGGCCGGCGCCGCTCACCCGGTGGTCGTCGCTGGTGGTCGTGGTGGTGGTGGGCATGTTCACGCCCAGGCCCGCGCCCTGGCCCTTCTGGCTTTCCCAGGAAAAGGGGCTGCCGCTGCCGTTGCCCACGTTGTTGAGCAGGTAGCGGGGCTGGCCGCCCAGGCTTTCGCCCAAGAGCCGCATCTCGTGCACCATCCAGCCCGCCGAGCCGGCGGCCAGGACGGCCCCGCCCCAGCGGTTGGCCACCCGCTCCCAGGGGGCCTGGTAGGGCTCCAGCTTGAGGCTGGCCGGCTGACCCCACAGGCGCAGCTCGGTGCCGCCGGGCAGCACCAGGTCCTTGCCCGGGGGCACCTTCAGCTCAAAGATGGGCCTGGTTTCGCGCGCCAGGGCCACCTGCCCGTCAATCCAGGCCTTTTCGTCGCTGACCTGTTCCTCCACCTTCAGGGGCTGGCCGGCCTGGTCCAGGCCGGTGGTGACGGTCTTGCTGGGGCCGGCGCAGCCAACGCCGGTCAGGGCCAGGGCCGCCAGGGCCAGCATAATCTTCTTGCTCATGGTTCGCCTCCTTGCCGTTGGGGGCCGCCCCAGACGGGCAAGCCCCAGGCCTTCATGGTGGCGTCCGCCGGGGAGACCGCCCGCCCCGCCAAGTCAGGAAAACATCTCCTCGCGGCCTGGCCGCGGCGCCCGTCCGTGCCGGGGCCGGGATTTGACGGCCGAGAGGCATTCATTTTGGCTGCGTTGGGCGGTAATCAATGGTATATAACCATAATTACCGACCTGTTGACCCCGGTGGCCTCCGGCTCGCCTGTCTGGCGCGGGTAGCTGGTTCTCCCGAGATGCAGACAACACACCCCCTAGCTGGCAGGTGACAGACCCATGCCCCACGCCACGGTGAATATATTGCGCGGCAGCCTCGCGCTGTCGCTATATGTGCTGAACACGATCTTCTGGACCTCCCTATTGTTCCTGGTGGCCATCCCCAAACTGGCCCTGCCGATGCGGGCGTGCCAGCAGGCCTTTGCCCGCCTGAGCGTCACCCTGGCCAATTGTTGGATTTGCGTGAACAACTTCAATTTACGCCTGGTCAATCGGGTACGTTGGGAAATCCAGGGCCTGGCCGGGCTCAAGAAGGACGCCTGGTACCTCCTGGTGGCCAACCACCAGTCCTGGATGGACATCCTGGTCCTGCAGAAGGCCCTCCTGGGGCGGGTGCCCTTCTTGCGGTTCTTCATCAAGAAGAACCTGATCTGGATGCCCTTCCTGGGCCAGGCCTGGTGGGTGATGGACTTCCCCTTCCTGCGGCGCTACAGCAAGGCCCAGCTCCGCAAGAACCCCGGCCTGGCCAAGAAGGACCTCAAGGCCATCAGCCGGGCCTGCGAGAAATTCAAGCTGCTGCCCACCACGGTGATGGTCTTCGCCGAGGGCTCGCGGGTCACCGCCGCCAAGCGGGCCCACCAGGAGTCGCCCTATGCCCACCTGCTCAAGCCCAAGGTGGGAGGCATCGCCCGCACCCTCAAGGCCATGGGCGGGCATTTGGACGCGGTGCTCAACGTCACCGTGGCCTATCCCCAGGGGGTCAAGGGCTTCTGGCAGTTCATCTGCTCCAAGCACGAGACGGTGCGGGTCAAGGTGGAGAACATCTCCGTCAAGAGCCTGCCCTTCCGGCAGGGCGGCCAGGCCGGCGGCGGCAGCCATCAGGTGCAGGAGTGGCTCAACGCCCTGTGGCGGGATAAGGACCATCTGCTGGAGGAGATGAATTCCTGACCCTCAAGGCGCGGGAGGCAGGGGCGTGAGGCTAGCCGAGGGCTGGCGAACCAGGGCCCAGGGCGTGTTGCTGGTCAACCTGGCCACCCTGGCCTGGGCCAGCAACGCCGTGCTGGGGCGCTATTTGCGCGACGACATCGGCCCCTTGACCCTCACCGCCCTGCGTTTCGGCGCCGCCGGGGCCTGGTTCGCCTTTTTGCTGCGCCGCCACGAGCCCGCCGAGCGCCGCCTGGGGGCGGACAAGTGGTGGCTCCTGGCCATGGGTCTGGCCGGCGTGGCCGTCTTCAGCCCCCTGCTCTACCTGGGCCTGCACCACTCCACGGCCATCAACTCATCCCTGTTCCAGGGCTTCTCGCCTCTCATCACCGCCCTCATAGCCGGGGTCATGATCGCCGAGCCGGTGAGCCGGCGCCAAAAAACCGGGGCCGTGCTGGGGCTCCTGGGCGTGCTGGGGCTCATCTCCGGCGGGTCCCTGGATTTTCTGCTGGGGCTCAAGTTCAACCCCGGTGATCTCATGCTCCTGGCCGCGGCGGTGGTCTGGGCCGTCTACTCGGTGATCGGCCGCCGGGTGATGCGCACCCGCTCCCCGGTATCGGCCACGGGGCTCTCCACCCTGCTGGCCCTGCCCCTGCTGTTGGCCGCGGCCCTGGTGGAGCTGTGGTTCATCCCCTTCCACGCCACGCCGCTGACCATCGCCGCCGTGGCGCACATCTGCCTGGTGCCCACCATCATCGGCTACTGGTGCTGGAACCGGGCGGTGCAGATATTGAGCGCCGGCGGGGCCATGGTCTTCTACAACACCCTGCCCCTCTACGGGGCGCTGCTGGGCGCCCTGGCCCTGCATGAGCCGTTTACCTCCACCCATATGGTCTATGGCGGCCTGATCGTGGCTGGCGGCCTATGGGG
>JAKAGJ010000029.1 GCA_021815655.1 Deltaproteobacteria bacterium
CTTGACCGGCTCCAGCCTGCACCTGGGCATGGTGGGCTTCGCTGGGCAGGTGCCCGTTTTTCTCCTGGCCCTCTTGGGCGGCTCCCTGGCCGACCGGTCCGACCGGCGCAGGGTGCTTTTGGGCACCCAGGTCACGGCCATGCTGCTGGCCTTCATCCTGGCCGCCCTGACCATGTCGGGCCTGGTGCGGGAGTGGCATGTCATCGGCTTGGCCTTCCTGCTGGGGATGGTCAACGCCGTGGACATGCCCACCCGCCAATCCTTCTTGCCCGAGATGGTGGACCGCGACCAGCTGCACAAGGCCATTGGCCTGAACTCCTCCATGTTCAACGGCGCGCGCATGGCCGGCCCGGCCCTGGCCGGCTGGCTGGTGGCCACGGTCGGCGAGGGGTGGTGTTTCATCATCAACGGCCTGAGCTTTCTGGCCGTGATCGTGGGATTGTCGTTGATGCGCCTGCCTCCCAGATCGGCGCCCGCCCCCGGCCCCAGGGCCTCGACGCTGCGGCAAGCCAGCGAAGGGCTCCGGTATGCCTGGGACCAGCGCACCATCCGCCGCCCCCTGCTGATGCTGGGCCTGAGCAGCCTGCTGGGGGCGCCATATCTGGTGTTGATGCCCGTCTTCGCCAACCGGGTTTTGGGGGGAGGCCCTGGCACCTTGGGGCTGCTCATGGGCGCTTCCGGCCTGGGAGCCCTGGCCGCGGCCCTGTTCCTGGCCTCCCGCCGTCAAAGCGGCGGCCTGGACCGCTGGCCCTACCATGCCGCCGCCGGATTTGGCCTCTGCCTGGGGCTTTTCAGCCAGTCCACCAGCCTGGCGTTTTCATTGGGCCTGCTGGTGCCCACCGGCTTCTGCATGATGCTACAGGCCGCCACCACCAATACCCTGTTGCAACAGGTTGTCCCCGATCACCTGCGGGGGCGGGTCATGGCCGTGTACGTGATGATGTTCATGGGAACCATGCCCTTCGGCTCCATGGCCGCCGGCGCCCTGGCCAGCAAAATTGGCGTGCAGTTCACTCTCTTGGCGGGCGCCGTCGTCTGTCTGCTGGCCGCCCTGGCCTTGATTGCCAACCTGGTCAAGAAGCCTGGCCTTGACGGGCGGCCTGACGGTCAATCCCGTTGACCCAATGTGATTTCTCAAGGGCTTGGCCATGGGCCGGGAATCCCGGGCGCGGGCGCGAAAGATCTGCCCTGGATCAGGTCAGGCCGTACCGCTGGGCCTTGCGCACCACGGTGGAGTGGTCTATGCCCAATAGGCGCGCGGCCTCGCGGGTGTTGGCGCTTGTGGCCAGGGCGTGGGCGATCATCTCGCGCTCGACTTTTTCCTTGGCCAGCTTCAAGTCCATCACGCCGTCGAGGCAAACGCTGTTCTGGGATATCTCCCGCGAGGGGCAGATGCTCTCGGGCAGGTGGCGGGGCTCCAGGATTTCCGAATCGGCGGTGACCACCAGGCGCTCCACCACGTTGCGCAGCTCGCGCACGTTGCCGGGCCAGGAGTAGGCCTCCAGCACGCGCAACAGTTCGTGGCCCAGGGTCCGCGAAACCTCGTACTTTTGGTTGAAGTGGCGCAGAAACATGAGCGCCAGGGGCAGGATGTCCTCGCGCCGCTCACGCAGGGGGGGGACATGGATTGGCACCACGTAGAGCCGGTAGAAGAGGTCCTGCCGGAAGCTGCCCTGGGCCACCAGGTCACGAAGGCGCCGGTTGGTGGCGGCCAGGATGCGCACATCCGTTTCCACGGGCCTGGTGCCGCCCAGACGCTGGCATTTCTGGTCTTGGATGACCTTCAGTAGCTTGACCTGCAAGGCCAGGGGCAGTTCACCCACCTCGTCCAGAAAAAGCACGCCGCCGTGGGCCTGCTCGAAGAGGCCGGGTTTGCCTTCGCGGCCCGCTCCGGTAAAGGCTCCCTTCTCGTAGCCGAAAAACTCGCTCTCCAGGAGGTTCTCGGGGATTGCCCCGCAGTTGACCGCCACGAAGGGCCCCCGGTGGCGGCTGCTCAGGCTGTGGATGACGCGAGCCAGGACGTCCTTGCCCACTCCGCTCTCGCCCTCCAGGAGCACCGTGGAATCCACCTTGGACACGCGCATTACCAGGTCCAGCAGATTGCGCATGGCCCTGCTCTCCGCCACCACCTCCTCACCCAGGGCCTCCATCGGCTGGCAAACGATGGGCTGAACCAGGTAGGCCGCCGACAGGCGGCGAATCTGGTCCTCCAGCCGCATCAGCTCGGTCACGTCCCTGATGTTCATGACCAGCTTGGCCACCTGCCCCTGGGAGTCGAACACCGGGCTGCCCGTGACGTATATCTCGTTGCCCTTGCGCAGCCTGCGTAGCACGGTCATGGATTTGCGGTGGTGACGCACAAGGCGGAAAATTTCCTGCACCGAGGCCAGACACACATGCCGGGAGGCGTCGAGGTCTTCCACCCGCCGGTTTTCCAGGGTTTCGGGCGCCAGGCCGGAAATGCGACCGAAACTGGCGTTGACCTTCAGTATGCGTTCGTGGTCGGTGATGATTACCCCGTCGTGCGAGCTCTCGATCAGCGAGGAGAGCTCGTCGTTAAGCTTGCGCAGCTCCTCCAACTGCTTTTGCACGGCCACCATCTCCGAGGCGTCGTGGAAGACCGACACCCCACCCACCACGCCCTCGGGCCCCAGGATGGGGCTGCGGCTCACCAGCAGGGAACTCTTTCCCCAGGCGTAGGGCAGGCCGAACTCGGCCTTGGTGCTCTTCATGACTCGCGGCAACCCCGAGTCGGGGATGACCTCGGCCACCGGCCGGCCCAGGATGTCCCCGGCCTTGCGGCCCAGTATCTCCTCGGCCTTGGGGTTGACCAGGGTCAGGATCCCGGCGGCATCCACGGCGATGATGCCCGAGGGCACCGAACTCAGCACGGCCGCCAACTGGGACTGGGTGCGGCCCAGGCACAAATTAAGGTGCATGATGAGGTCCAGTTTGGTCACCACTCCACTGTATCGACCAGCCTGGTCCACCACCACCATACGCGCGGAGGCCTGCGTCATGAGGAAGTCGAAGGTGCTATCCTCGCCCACCGCCCTGAAGGAGCGTTCCATGATGCGGGCCAAGGGGGCATCGCGGCCTTCGGGCTCCAGCAAGGTGGCCGTGACCTGGTGAATGCCCACCACCCCCACCGGCCGGCGGTCTTGGTCCACCAGCGGTAGGCAGTTGAGGCCCGTGAGGGCAAAGACCCGCGCCGCCCTTCCCACGGTATCCTGGGGGGACAGGGGCGTCACATCCTTGCGCAGCAGTTCCTTGACTAGCAAGTGCCGGACCCTCCCCGGAATCGATAGGCAACCCCTGGCGGCCAGGCGCCGCCAATATAGTTTTATTGTACTATCTTCAGGGTGGGGAACGCGCTCAAGGGCGGGCTCGCGCTCACCAGAGCAGGACCGCCGTGAGCACCAGGAGGCCGTTGACCGCCAGCCTGAAAGCCCGGTTTCCCACCCGGCGAAATGCCCAGCCCCCAGCCACTCCCCCCAGAACGACCACCGGCGAATACCAGGCACTGGCCAACAGGCCATCAAGGGTGAACATCCCCGCCGCGCCGTAGATGAAGATCATCAGCACGAACTGGCCGGTGAAATACCAGGCCATCAACCCCTTGGCCTGAGCGGGGTCCTCGGTGCGCGCCAGGATATAGACCGCCGCCGGTGGTCCGCCGATGGTGTAGGCCCCCAGAAACCAGCCGCTGAGGAAACCGGCCGCGGCGCCCCACCAACGGTTATCCTTGTAGCGTTGGCCCAGCTCGCGTCCCCAGGCCGTCAGGGTGAGCAAGACCGCCCCCAGGATCAAGACGGCCAGCGCGCGCTTGAGCATCATTTCCGGCAGGTAGTAGAGCAGGAAGGCCCCCAGGGGCAAACCCACGGCGGTGCCATAGAGGAGATCGCGCATGTCCGCCCAGCGCACCAAGCTCCGGTATCGCCAGGCCTGGATGCTGAACATGACCAGGCAATAGGGGAACTGGAGCGCCACCGCCGTCTTGATGGGCATGAACAGGGCCAGCAGGGGCACCGACACCAGAGCGAAGCCGAAACCGGTGAAGCTCATGGTGAGGGCGCTGAGCAGCAGGATGAGGGCGGTGGCTAGCTCGTGCGGCATGGACAGACCGGATCGGACGCCGAGGTCCGGCCCGCGACGGCGGTGAACATGTCCTGGCGCAGGGGCTGCCCGGCCTCGACCACCATCACGCGGTCATCCTCCTGGCGGGACAGAACCTTCTCCAGCCAGCCCAGGCCGCCTGGCGTCTCCCGGTAGGCCAGGCCGAACAACCTGGCCATGGCCTGGCCCTGCTCCCGGTGGTGGGGCCGGAACAGGGTCCCCTGGCGGATCAGCGCCACCTCGGTATAGGCCTTGAGCATCTGCCGGCCGCACCACAGGGCGGTTTCCTCGTCGAAGCGGGCGGCGGTTTCGAAGTATTCGGTGTAGGGAGTCTTGCCGAAGTCCACCCACCCCGGGCTCAGGTAGAAGGTCCCGCCCACATCCACGCCGGCGCCCTGGGGCAAGCGTCCCAGCAACAACGGAATGCAGTCGTGCGCCCGGGGCGCCACCAGGCGCACTCGCCGGCTGGCCAGTCCCTCCAGGCCGCCGCCGCAATAGCCGTAGCCCAGGATCACGGTGCGCGCCTGGGGGTCCTGCTCCAGCTTTTCCAGTTCCTCGCCCACCCGCTGGCGCAGATCATCGGGGTAGCGGTGCAGGCCCTGGTCGAGGTAGACGGCCTGCCGGTCCTCCACGCCCAGGTGCCGCAGCTCGTGGGCCAGGACCTTGCAGGCCAAGACTCTACAGTGGGACGGCAGTCTCACCACCGCCCCCCTTGCCCAAGTCCGCTGGGCAGGCCCCGGCCGGCCGCGCGCGCCGGGAGGGCGGGGCCTGCCGGGCCGGCGACCGCGGACCCAAAATAGGCCTAGGTCTATTGCCCATGGCCGGCGGGCTCGCTATCGGTCTGGCAACTACCCAGGAGGTTGAAGGCGTTCTTGAGCTTGCCGAAGGTCTTGGCCCCTTCTTCATAAAGGGCCTCCATGACCTCGCCCTTGATTTGCAGATAACGCGGGCTCGACAGCACGCTCAAGTCCCGGGGCCGCGGCAGGTCCACCGTCAAGACCTTCTTTATGGTGCCAGGCAGGTTGGTCATGACCAGGATGCGGTCGGCCAGGAACAAGGCCTCCTCGATCTCGGCGGTGATGAAAAGCATGGTCATGCCCGATTCCTCGTAAAGCCTGACCAGATATTCCTGCATCAGCTCGCGGGTCATGACGTCCAGACCGCGGAAGGGCTCGTCCAGGATCATGATCTGGGGCTCGTTGACCAGGGCCCGGCACAGCTCGGCCCGGCGCTGCATGCCGCCGGAAAGCTGGGCGGGATACTTGTCCCTGAAGTCCTTGAGCCCCACCTTCTCCAAAAGTCCCAGGGCATGTTCCTCGGCCCGCCGGCGGTCCAGAGCCCCGCTCACCTTGGGTCCGAAAACGGCGTTTTGCATCACGGTCATCCAGGGCCACAGGGCCGTCTCCTGGAAGACCATCAGACGGTCGCGGCCCGGCCCCTTGATGGGGTGGCCGTTGATGAGGCAGGAGCCGGCGGTGGGCGTGTCGTAGCCGGCCAGGATGCTGGCCAGGGTGCTCTTGCCGCAGCCGCTGGGGCCAACCAGCACGGTCAGCTTGCCCTCCTCCACCACCAGTGAACAATCCTTGAGGGCGGCCACCGGAGGTTGGCCGGGCACGCGGTAGACGCGCTCCAGCCCGCTCACCTCGATGCGGCCAGCCTGCTTGATCCCCTTGCCGTTGTCGCCCATCGTCTGTCTTTCCCTTGGTCCGACCAGGGCCGGCTAGATTATTTTGCGCCAGGGCATCAGCTTGATGCTGATGAGCTTGACCAGGGCGCTGGAGACGTAGCCGGCCAAGCCAATGCTTATCATGCCCACGATGACGCCGGGGGTGTGCCCGGCCAGGTAGGCCTCCCAGGTGAGGCGGCCCAGGCCGGCGTTGCCTGCGATCATCTCGGCGGCGATGACCACGTTCCAGGTGATGCCGATGCCCACCATCATGCCGGTGGCTATGCTGGGGATGGTGGCCGGCAGCACGATGCGCCAAAAGACCTGGGCCGGCGAGGCCCCGAAGGACACCGCCGAGTAGACCAGCTCCTTGGGGATGGAGGACACTCCGCCCAACACGTTGAGCACGATGGTGAAGAAGGCGCCGATGAAGGTGATGAAGGCGATGGACAGCTCGTTGGTGGGCCAAAAGAGAATCGACACCGGCACCCACGCCAGGGGCGGAATGGGCCTTAAGAGCTCGAACAAGGGATAGCTCAGCTCCTTGAAGCTGCGGCTCCAACCCATTCCCAGGCCCAGGGGTATGCCCAACACCTGGGCCGTGGCGAAGCCCCAGAACACCCGCTGCGCGCTTTCCGCCCAGCTCTGCCAGTACTTTGGCATCGCCAGGAAGACCCAGAAGGCCTTGGCCACCTCCACGGGGGTGGGGATGACGGTCATGAAGGGCAGCGCGCCCATGGAGCTGATCTGCCAGACCAGGAAGAAGCCGGCCACGGCCAGCACCCCGCGCCACAGGCGGGGGTTGGCCAGTGTCCTGCGCCAGCGCAGGGCCAGGGAGGGCGCGGCCATCGGTGGGGCAGCGGTAGTCATGGATTTTCCTCTTTCATCGTTTCCACGGTCTAGGCCATCTCGCGTTCACCGGCCTGGAAGGCCTTGACCGCCTCCTCGTGCACCGCCTCCACGGCCTGGGCCTTTAGCCGCATGAACTGCGGCGAGGCCAGCAGGCGGTAGTCGCGGGGCCGCGGCAGGTCCACCTCTATGGTCATCTTGATATGGCCGGGCCGGGTGGTCATCACCGCCACCTTGTCGGCCAGGAAGATGGACTCCTCCAGGTCGTGGGTTATGAAGAAGATGGTCTTGCCGGTGGCGTCGTAAAGCTCCAGGAGATACTCGTGGCTGGCGCTCTTGGTGACCGTGTCCATGGCCCGGAAGGGCTCGTCCAGCAACAGCACCCTGGGGTCGTTGATCAGCGCCCGGATGATCTCCACCCGTCTCTGCATGCCCGAGCTGAGATGGCCCGGATAGCAGGATTCGATGCCCGACAAGCCCACCCGCGCCATCATCTGGCGGGCACGTTCCTGGGCCTCCTGCTTGCCCAGGGCCTTTTGCACCACCGGTCCGTAGATGACGTTCTCCAGGACCGTCTTCCAGGGGAACAAGGCCCCCTGCTGGAACACCACCACGCGGTCCGAGCCCGGCCGGGGCTTCACCTCCGTGGTGGCCAGGGGCTGGCCGTCCAGGAGTATCTGCCCCGTACTCAGGTGGTCAAAGCCCGCCATGATGTTGAGCAGGGTCGACTTGCCGCAGCCGCTAGGCCCCACCACCGCCACGAATTCGCCGGCGGCTATCTCCAGCGAGCAGCGGTCCAGGGCCACCACGTGCACGCCCTCGGGGTCATATATCTTGCTGACCTCGCGGATGCTCAGGGCCCCGTCCGGGGCCCGGCAGACCGGCGCCGCCAGGGAAGATTCCATATCCTCTCGTACCGGTTGACTCATGCCCATAAGCTGCTTTCCGTTTCCTTGAAGCGGCGCGTGTTCAAATCCCCGCCTGCCCGCCGCCGCTCAGTTCGGACTGGCGCCAGGCCATGAGTTTGCGCCCCACCATACGGACCCCGGCGCTACTGGCCCAGCCGATGATCCCCAGAGTGACCATGCCGATGATGATGACCGGATAGGCGATAACCGAGTAGCTGTCCCAGATCAGAAAGCCCAGGCCATATTGGGCGGCGATCATCTCGCCCGCCACCAGCGAGAACCAGGCCGCGCCCATGGATATCTGCAGGCCGGTGAAGATAAAAGGCAAGGCGCCTGGGATCACTACATCGAAGAGGATTTCCCTGTTGCTGGCTCCCAGGCACCTTGCCGCGCGAAAATAGTTGTCGTCGATGGACTCCACCCCCAAAAGGGTGTTGAGGCTGGTGACGAAGAAAGCCACCAGGAAGGTGACGAAGATGACCGCGGGCTCGTTGCCGGGCAGGACGAGGATGGCCAGGGGCACCCAAGCCAGGGGCGGGATGGGACGGATCAACTCCACCAGGGGAAGGGCGTAGTCGTAGAACTTGCGGTTCCAGCCCATCAGGAGCCCCAGGGGGATGCCCAGCACGGTGGCCAGCACGAAGGCGGTGGTGGCGCGGTAGGTGCTGTAGAGGATGTGGATATAGTAATCGCGGGTATAGATGGAAATGCCGTAGGCCGGGTTGGGGCTGAGCCACTCGCGCAGCACCTCCAGGGGACCTGGCAGCCGGTTGAACCAGGGCAGCCTGAACACGCTGACCGTCAGGTGCCATAGCCCCAGGAAAATTACGAAGCCCGCCACCGTGCGCAAAAAGGACTTGCCCGTGACCGTCTTGACCACCTGGGCCGACCAGGAGATTTCGTAAAGCTGAGCCTTCTTCTTTTGTTGCCAGGCCCCCAGGCCCAGCGCCACGGCGGCGATAAGCGATACAATAAGGGCTGTTTCCATCATTCCACCATCTCGGTCTGGGGGCCGGCCTCCACCGTTGCCGCCTCAGGGACGCCCCGCGTCCCTCCCGGCCGGGGGGATGCCGATCTGGGACGCGGGGCGGGGGCAGGCGGGTTGGAGGCCACGTTGAGCTACTTTCCGGTGTAGGCGCTCATGGGCCGCGCCTGTATCTCGGCCACGGGAGCGCTAAGACCCATCTCGGCCAGGGCGGCCTTTACCGGCCCTTCGTTGATGGCGTCCTTGGGCATCTCGCCGGAGTCGATAACCTTGAGCTTGTGCAGGAACTCGTAGCCGACCCTCATGATGTCCAGCACCCGGGGCGTGAAGGACATTTCACCGATGTACTTGACCTGCTCGCCGCCGATGCCAGCCGGCATCTTCTCGTAGAGGGCCTTCCACAAGGTCTTCTCGGTGTAGCCCTGGGTCTCCTTCAGCACCATCTCGGCCACGGCCTCGGGCTCCTTCTGCATGATCTGCAAGGCCTCGATCTCAGCCTTGATCCAGCCCTTGGCCGCTTCGGGGTGGGCCTGGATGAAGTCTTGGCGCATGATGGTGAAGTTGGCGTCCCACTCGCCCCAGGGGGCGCCGGTGGCGACGTACTTGCCGTAGCCCTGATCCACCACCTTCTGGGCGTGGGGCTCCCACATGGGGGCGGCGTCGATCTTGCCGGCCTCGAAGGAGCTGGCGATGACCTCGATGGTCATGTTCAGCCGCTCCTTGGGCTTGATGCCGTTCTTGTCCAAGATCGAATCAATGAAACGATTGGAGCAGGTGCCCCGGTGGGCGGCCACGATCTTGCCGTTGAGCCACTGCAAGGCCTCCTGAGGGCTCTTGAAGTCTGGCGCGTCCTTGCGCACCACCAAGAGGTTGCAGTTCTGCCCCAGGCTTATCATGTTGGCGGCCACCAGGCGGATGTCGCCCTGGGCCTTCTTGGTGGTGGCCACCAGTGAGGGCATGTCCCCCATGCAGCCTATCTGCATCTTGTCCGCCAGCATGGCGTTGACCATGGGCGGCCCGGTCAGGTGAGCCTCGAACCTGACCGTGCTGCCGGCGGGCAGATACTTCTTCCATAGCTCGCGCTGCTTGATGACCACGCCGGTCCAGCCGCCCGTCCAATAGGGATGATAACCATAAGTGATATGCGCGGGTCCTTCGCCTTCGGCCAGGGCCGGGACCGCTTGGCCCACCAGCAGAGCGGCGGCCAACAGACTCAGCACGGCAATTACACCGCGGAGAGCTTTGGGCATCTGTTGTCTCCTTTTTTGTCTTGGGCTTGGGGCGCGCCCATGCCGGTGGCAACCGAGGCCCATCCAAATTTTTAGGAAAGGCCGACTTCCCTTGCTGTCGGCCGTATGTTGTGCAGCGATCATGCCAAGCCCCGCACGGGTGGCCAGCCAGGCCGACGCACCGGGTTTATTTTTAATATAGATCGTAATATCGTGGTGTTGTAATACATAGCCCAGAACTGGGCAAAATGGATGATCTTGCGTTCAAAGGCGCAAGCCAATATTTGGCCTAAAGACCGGTGCAGAGATCGGAA